>NZ_JBSVWN010000010.1:0-126726 GCF_054071325.1 Pseudomonas sp. SDO5215_S409
GAGCACGACCTTGCCAAGGTCGGGGTCGCGAGTTCGAGTCTCGTTTCCCGCTCCATACATCGATCCACAGCCTTGCACAGAGGCTATGGGTTCTCAAAAAAAGACGCTTCGGCGTCTTTTTTTTGGCCTGCAAAAAACACCCACCTTCGCATCAACCCGCCGTTTCATCCCTATCGCATGGGTGCTATCTGCACGGGCGGCCTTTAGTTATTAATAAAATGCATTTTTGTGTAATTAAGTTATGCATAAATAGAATTTAACAGAAGGCCGCTTAAACCTTAATCTATAAAAACAGGCCCGGTTAGATTTAACCGATATAACGCTGTTTAACGCATCGACGGCCTGATTTTTTCCCTGCTGACCCCGACGAGACCGTATGCGCGGATCGACCTGACAGGCCTGACCCCAGGCCTTTGGAGACGAAACGTGCATTACCTAAAAAAACTCGCCGTGGGTATCGCGGCCACCGTGCTCAGCCTTGCCGCCAGTGCGCAAACGTTGACCGTGGGCGACCAGAGCTACAACGCCCAGGCGGTCATGGAAGCGGCTGGCGTGCTCAATGATCTGCCTTACACCCTTGAGTGGAAGCAATTCACCGCCGGCTCCCCGGTGGCCGAGGCCCTTAACGTGGGCAGCCTTGATTTGGGCTTGCTCGGCGACGCGCCGCCGTTGTTCCTCGGTGCATTGGGGGCGCCGATCAAGGTGGTTGCCATCACGCGTCAGAACCTTGGCGGCGTGGCGATCCTGGTGCGCAAGGACTCGCCGATCCACAGCTTGGCCGACCTGCGCGGCAAGCGTGCGGCCCTGTGGAAAGGCTCCTGGAGCCAGCAACTGCTGATCACGGCCTTGGACAAGGCGGGCGTACCGCGCGACTCGCTGGAGCTGCGTTACCTCAGTGCGCTGGATGCCTCCCACGCGTTGGACGGCGGCGCCGTGGATGCCATCGCCACGTGGGAACCCTACGTCACCCAGCAGGAGCGGCAGGGCGCGCGGGTGCTGGCCACCGCTGAAGGGTTGATTCCTGCCCAGAGCTTTGTGGTCGCCAACGCCAAGGTGGTGGACACCAAGCGTGCGTCCATCGACGATTTCCTCCAGCGCTTGAAAAAGGCCCGTGAATGGGCCCTCAGCGACCCGGCCAACACGCAAATCTATGCCGATGCCTGGGCCAAGCGCACCCGCGCCGACGCGGACATCGCACGCCTGTGGTTTGCGCGGGCGCGTACCTCTATCGAGCCGCTGAACCCGCAAGTCGTTATCGACGCGCAAAAAACCGTGGACTTCTTTGCAGGCCTCGGCCTGATCAAAGCCTACCCGGCGGCCAGCCTGTTCGATGACTCATTCGCCGCCTCCTTGCAACCGACCACGGCGCAGGCCCGGCCATAACCCCCAAGGCGTCCTTCAAACATGACTAAACGCACCCTCAAGCTGGGCGCCCTGACCATGGGCTGTGGCGGGCCGGGCCGGCATAACCTGTGGCTCGACCCTGAGTTGCCGGCCGATGCCAGCGTCAATATCGACTGGTACATCGACATCGCACGCCAGGCCGAAGCCGCGCTGTTTGACCTGATGTTTATCGTCGACAGCCAATTCATCACCCCGGGCTCGCCCTCACATTACCTCAACCGCCTGGAGCCGTTGACATTGCTGTCGGCGCTGGCGGTGTGCACGCGGCACCTGGGGCTCGTCGGCACGCTGACCACCTCCTACAACTCGCCATACAACGTGGCCCGGCGCCTGGCCTCGCTGGACCTGATCAGCCGAGGTCGTGCGGGCTGGAACGTCGTGACCAGCGGTGACGCGGGCACAGCGGGCAATTACAGCCGTGACGAACACTACGATTACGACACCCGGTACGGGCGCGCCGCAGAGCATGTCAAGGTGGTTCAGGGCCTGTGGAACTCCTACGAAGACGACGCGTTTGTACGTGACCGCGCGACCGGGCAATTTCTCGACCCGCACAAGCTGCACAGCCTCGATCACACGGGCGAGCACTTCAGCGTGGTGGGCCCGTTGAACATCCAGCGCTCACCCCAGGGCCAGCCGGTGATCTTCCAGGCGGGCGATTCCGAGCAAGGGCGCGAGTTGGGCGCGGCGACGGCAGACGTGATCTTCACCCACGCGGCCAGCATTGAGCAGGGCCAGGCTTTTTATAACGACGTCAAGGGCAGGGCGGCGCGCCTGGGCCGCAATCCCGAGCAGCTGCTGGTGTTGCCGGGCGCAGAGATCTACGTGGGCGACACCGACGAACATGCCCGCGAAATCGAGCGGCATTATCATCAGGCCGACCACAGTTTTGAACTGGCGCTGAAGGAATTCGGGCGTAACTTTGGCTGGCATGACTTCAGCCAGTACGACCTGGACGCACCGTTCCCGCAGCAGAGCCTGGAGTTCGCCCGCAGCAGCTTTTTCACCAATGCCAAGCGCATCGCCGACCAGGCACGTGAAAAAGGCTTTAGCCTGCGCCAGGCCGTGGCGTTTTCACGGCAATTGCGCCCCGGCGCTTTCGTGGGGTCGGCGCAGACCGTTGCGCAAAAAATGGCGGACTGGTTCGAGGCGCGGGCGCTGGATGGCTTCAACATTTACATCGGCCACCCGGGGCAGTTCGCCCGCTTCACCCGCGAGGTGATTCCGTTATTGCAAGAGCGCGGGGTGTACCGCACGGCGTATGAAGGCACGACCTTGCGCGAAAGCCTGGGGCTGGATATTCCGCGGTTTACCCGCCAGCGCTAAGCGTTATCCGGGCGAGGGCTCACGGGCGCACCGGTCTTCGGGTCGATTCCCAGCTGTACGAGGCGTTGCTGGAACTGCGCCTGCGTCAGGTTCTGATCCACCTCATGGCGTCGGCCCTGGCTGTCGGCACCTTGATAACGCACGCCCAGGTTGCGGGCGCCGTGCTGCTGGGCGTAGCCCGGCATGTTGAATTGAATGAGCTCCAGCAGGTCTTTGCCGGTGGGCAGACCGGGGTACAGTTTGACAAAATCTTCATCGACCTGGCGCTGGGTCACCTTGCTCTCATGCAGCAGGCGGTTGCGTTCCTGCGGTGCCACCGAGCGCGGGGCGTATGTGTGCAGAATCTGGGGCTCGGGGTCGAGCAAGGTAAAGTCTTCGCGCAACAGGGCGCGTCCGAACTCCGGCCAGGGATCCACAATGACCGGCTTGTCGGCGGTGCGCGCGTCGCCAATCTGCGCGACCACATGGCCCAGGTGGGGCGAGTCGACAATCGAAACCGGCTGATCAATACCGGTACTCGTGGCGAGCAAGGCGCTGACGGCCGCCATTTCCGTGCAATTGCCCGCTTGCATAAGCGCTGCCGCACGGGCAATACCCGGCCAGTCCTGGCCAAGGGGTTCTGTTTCTGCACGTAATACCAGGGTTCGCTTGAACGAATCACCTTGTGTGCTTCGCAGCTGTTTTTGCTGGTTTCCCGAGCCACGGTTGAGTATGCGCCAGGTGTCATCGATCGCCTGGTTGGCAACCAGCAAACCATCCATTTCTTTGGGTGATACGGCTTTCAGGCAAGTGGGATGTGCCTGGCCCAGCGGGTCTGTCAGCACCCGGTTCAGCGGCACGCGATGTGTCGGGGCGGCGCCGTTGTAAAGGCTCGAGGGCCCTGCAAAGGGTTGATGTTGTGTGGTCAGGCGCATGACAGTCTCATGTGTTCAAACGATGGACGGCCTCGCCGCAGAGCAACCCTGCGGCGAGGCCGGCGGGTTACGTCATCTGAAAGGCTCCCGGTGGCTGCGGGTCATCCTCGTCCGTGTCGCGGTTCTGAACTGCGGGGGTCAGCGCTTGCTTGACCGCATCCACCGTGTTGGCCAGTGCGGCGGGTGCCGCCTTGAGCAACTGCGGCGAGTTTTCAATGAGCTCCGTCGGGATTTGCGAGGCGATCTGTAGCCCGCCACGAACCCGGTGGTACGTGTTCTCGGCGGTACGCCCCCAACTGCCAGGCATGGAGCCGTGGGGCAGGTCGGCGCGCTCGGGCGATACCACGTTTTGCAGTGCCGTTCGGGTGCGGGGAAAGTTTGACGGTGCCGCGGCGGGCGCATCGGGCAGTTGGGTCGCCTTGAGCGCGGCGGCGCTGGCCTTGGTTTCAGGCCCGGACTGAAAGGCGGCGTAAGCCGGCAGCAGCAGCGCCGGTGACCCCAGGGCCGCCAGCACCACCTGGCCAAATTGTTGCGCCGGGGTGTGCGAGCCGATACTGCGGGCTACAGCGCCCACGGCGGCGGCATTGCCCAGGCCGATGAACGAGCCGAACGTCTTGCTCAGCAGGCTTTGGCGCACCTCGCTTTTGCTCGGGTCGCTGGCCAGTACCGCATCGCCCGCCGCCTTGGCCAAGCGCTGGGCCAGGGGTTTGTCGGTGGTCTTGAACGTGTGAGTCGGCAGTTCGCGCCCACGCTGGTCGGGGACGGTGCTGCGCAGCTGGCTGCTGGACTGCACGCCCCCCATCATCACGCCGCCCGCCATGGAGGTGAGGGTGCGCGGCCCGAAGTCGTTCACCGGTACGTGCGGCGCGGCCAGGCCGATGCCGCGGCGGATGCCTTGTGCCAGGCCAAAGGCGCCAAAGGCCTGCATCTCGCCCAGGCCAGTGCCGTTCTTGTTGGCCTGCTGGGCGTTGAGGTGGCGGCCGCGCAGGGCGTCGACATCTTGGCGCGCCTGGGTTTTTGCGTCGTCGCTAAGGGGCTGGATCTCGCCCTGGATACTCACGCGCGGGTTGGGGTTGGGGATCACGTCCGAGGCTTTGACCGGCGCCAGGTTCCACGAACTCACCAGCTCCTGGCCCATGGGCTTGAGCAGGTTGACGCCCACTTCATGCGCGGCGGCCATGGTGACACCGGTGGCGAACAACTGCTTGGGCAAGTTGTGGGGGATCGCAGACTCCACCACCGCCCGGGCAAAACCAAACGCCAGGCCTGAGGCAAGCATTTGCGGCACTGCGCCCGCCACGAAGGCTTTGGTGGTGGCCGCCCAACCGTCGTTGCTCTTGTGCAGTTTTTCCAGAGTGTCGGGCAGGCGGGCGTTGTCCAGCGCGTCCTTGAACTCGCCGTCCACCGTGGTTTCCTTCACCAGTGCCTTGAGCTGGTGGCTGAGTTCTTCCCAGGCCTGCGACGGCTGATTGAGGTGCTGCAAGGCCTTGACTGTTGCGTCGGCCTTGGCAGAGGCCTCCTGAAGGGCGGTCGGAATCTGCGCGGCGACCTGGCTGGCATGCCGGGCGAACGCCTGCTCGCTGGCCAGGACGTGTTTGCGGTCGGTCGGCGACAAGTCGGGCCGGGCAAGCACTTCCTGGTACAGCGCGGCCTTGCCAGCGAACAGCTCGGTCTGCGTGTTCACCGCATGTTTGAGCACTTGGGCATACGCCGCTACATCGGGGGCGCTGCCCGGGTTTTTGCCCAGTTCACTCAAGGCCTTGTGCATTTCCAGGCGGGCGTCATGGGCGCTGTCCGCCAATGGGTCGGTAATGACCAGGCGATGTTGCGCGTCACGCTCGGGGAACAATTGTTCGTTGATCACCTGAAACGCGACGTGGGGTTGTTCCTGCGCATACTTGCCTTCCAGCACCATTCGGGCCTGGGCCTGGTCGAGCTTGCTGGTGCCCCCGCGGGTCAGCTCACGTGCCACACCTGCAGCTTCTTCGGCCAGCGGGCGGGAGGGGCGCAGTCGCTGCGAGTAGCTTTTAAGGGTGGCTTGCGGGGCGGGCGTCGCAGGGGGTGTCAAATCGCTGGCGGTGCGCGAAGGCAGCCGGGCAAGCCCGATATCACCGCTGGTGTCTTCAAGTGACGACGTGCTGCTGACAGAGGGAGCGGGGCCTTGATGAATCCCCGTGTTGCGAATCACAGGGCCCTCGCTGCAGGGCGCGCGCCGGCTTGACGTTTAGGCTGCTCATCCAAAAAATAGGTCTGGCGCCACGCTTGCGCGTATTCGCTCAGGTGCCCCATCAGTTGCAAGACGTTTTCGCCGCGGGTGCTGGCCAGCGGCAGCGTGCCATGGAACACCACGTGGTCGGTGCGCTCATCGCGGGAAAAACTGCTGTGCTGCTGGCTGCCCGACAGGTGAAAGTTGGTGTCCAGCAAGCGCGCCAGGACGGCTTCGCGCTGGCGGGACGGCAGGGGGCCGAAATCGGCATGGATCAGAACGGTGCCCTCGTCGGCACCGTCGAGATGACGCAGGGAAAAATCTACGCCTTTGACATTCAATTGCGGGGAATCATGACGCACGGCAGTGGCAGGAATGAGGGCCAGTTGGCAAATTTCGTCAACCAGGTGGTAAAACTGTGTGCTCGCCATATTGTTATTCTCCGGGCATGTCAGCATGCCCTGCAGGCAGTGGGTGGCGCTCCCAGCGGCAAAAAAGGGAGCTGTCCGCCTGGTGAGTGGTGCGCAAGCGGTGATGGGTTCCCTTTTTTTTCTAGTGGAATCTCCTGAATAATAATTAAATTCAGGTGAGGTGCTTTCTGATCTTCGTGACGAAGTGACGTTTTACCTGTTGTGCATTCTTTTGGTTCGTCGCGGCATTGAACTTTTTTCGGCCGGGCGGTCTACTCGGAGACTGTGAAAGAGTGAACACTCGTTCACCTTTGTGACGGTTTTATGGCGATTGACATGTTGGGATTCGACGGTATTCTCTGAACCTCTCAAACAGCACTGGCACGCCAGTAGAGACTGTTCTAGAGATTGGATCCATTTGAACAGCTGTTCAAGTCCTATTATTTTTTTGAACCTGTCACACGGTGGCTGTTATAACCAGAACGACAAGTAATGGTTATAGTGTGGCCGCCTGAAAAAGGCCCTGAAACAGGCGTTCAAACACTTGTTTGTAACTGCCTAGTGAGGGCTGACGCCGGTTTCTAAAATAATATTAGAACTCGCTAGTACGGTATTAGCGCATTCGGGTATTCCCGGAAACGCTTGATTCATAGGCTTTTTCGGTTTAAGTGTGGGCGAAACCGTTCAGGTGTGACGAGTGTCATAATTAGAATAAAACATCAGTTTTTTTACTTGCTTCCTATTGTCGAGCCTGTCCCCTAAAAGAAAGACCTCAAGTACACGGACGATTTATAGCGCGTCGCGGTGTGGCGGGGGGGTTAAAAAAACAGCGTGCGCCCTTAAGGATGGGGGGCTGGATTGAGTAAGTCGATCGGGAGGTTGTAGATGGGTGTGTACGATTATTTTTACAGCGGACCTGATGGCGTTAATGAAATACCTGACATAAAGATCATTGCTCAAAGTACGTCAGTACTGGGGATCGATTTATTATTGTCAGGCGAGACAGGAACCGGAAAAGACACGTTGGCGCAGCATATTCATACGTTGTCGGGGCGCAAGGGCAGTTTCGTGGCAATGAACTGTGCGGCCATCCCGGAATCATTGGCTGAAAGTGAGTTGTTTGGTGTCGTCAACGGTGCGTTTACCGGGGCCAATCGCTCCCGTAAAGGCTATATCGAGGCGGCGCAGGGCGGCACTTTGTACCTTGACGAAATTGACAGTATGCCCCTGAGCCTGCAGGCCAAGTTGCTGCGCGTTCTGGAGGTGCGGGCGATCGAGCGTTTGGGATCCACTACGGTCATTCCGCTGGATCTGTGCGTGATCGCTTCTGCGCAACGCTCGCTGGCCGACTTGGTGGAGCAGGGCAAGTTTCGGCGCGACCTCTATTTTCGTCTCAATGTATTGACGATCCAGTTGCCGGCGCTGCGCGAGCGCCGCGAGCAGATCATTCCGCTGTTTTCTCAATTCGCCGCCGCGGCTGCCAAAGATTTGGGGCGCAGCCATAAAACACCGTGTTCGGCGTTGACGCAGGTGCTGCTGGGGCATTCGTGGCCCGGAAATATTCGTGAGTTGAAATCCGCGGCCAAGCGCTATGTGCTGGGCTTCGCGTCGCTGGGGGCGGAGATGGTGGATGAGGCAGAAAGCCAGACGCTCAAGTCCCAGATGCGGGTGATTGAACGCATCCTGATTCAGGAGGCGCTCAAGCGTCATGGCCAGTCCATTGACGCCGCCAGCATGGAGCTGGGCGTACCGCGCCGCACGCTCTACCACCGCATCAAATGCCTTGAAATTTTCGGAAAAAATTCACCGCTTGAAAAAAATGTGGAACCTGATTCGGGGCATTTGCCACAAATTATTACCTCGCACTGATGCGAGCTAAAATTTGGAGTAAACACGATGACTTTGCCTCTTTCCGCTAACAACCCATTTCGTAACGCAGCAAGCATGACTGGCGCTGCTGGCCACGCAGTCGACACCGGCGTCAATGCGTTTCAGGGTGCCAAGGCGCAAATCAACAGCTCGGCGGCCAACGCTTCCAACCAATCGCAATCGGCTGACCTGGCTGGCGGCGGCGAAGCTGGTGCAGCATCGCTGGCGATGATGAAAATGCAGGACGCCCAATCCGCTCGCATGATCATGTTCCAAGGCCAGGCTGCCATGCAGACCGAGCAACGCAACACCATGCAAGCTGTCAGCTCCGCCCAGACTGACGCCGCGAACAAAGAGATCTCCAACGTTGCCCAGACCGCCAAAGGCATCAGCTATTAATCATCCCTGAGCCCTCCGAGATGTCGGAGGGCTATTTTGATCCTTAGCGAGAACCCCCTTCATGGCCAATCCTATCTCCCTCAATACTGCGGCGCTGCACATCGGAACCGTCATTCCGCGTGATGCGAGTTTCGGTGACATGTCTGGCTCCAATACACCACCTGCCCTCAAGGATGTGGTGGACAAGTTAACCAGTTCGCTGATGTCGGGCGGGCACCTGAATGCCGATTCTCCTCTGGGGAAAATGGTTGAACAGCAACTGAAGAAAGAGAATCCGCTCGCAGCGCTGATGGGCGGCCAGAACGCCGATGCCATCAAGTCCGCCGTGACGAATCTGATCAAAGACAAGTTGGGTAATAACTTCGGTGCGGCTGCCAGCGCAGGTATCGGTGGCGGGCAGGGTGGTCAAGACCTGATGTCCCAGGTCATGCAAGGCTTGAGCAAAGCCTCGCTCAACGATGCACTGACGCCCAAGGGCGACGGTTCGACGTTCTCCAAGGCCGACAAGCCGGTCTTGCAGCAAGTGGCAGACTTCATGGACCAGAACAAGGCGACCTTTGGCGCGCCGGATTCGGGCTCCTGGAGCAAAGAGCTGGACGAGGACAACTACCTCAACAAAGACGAAACCGCAAAATTTCGCGCAGCACTGGACCAGATCTCCCAGCAAATGGGCTCGGGCAGTGATGCCGCAGGTGTCAGCGCGCCGCAAAGCACCGCAGGCGGGCTGGGCAGTTCGGACGCAACAGGCGGCGCCGGTGATGCTGGCGATGACAGCAGCGACGTCGACGACAACCAGGGGCCAACGACCGCAGGCGGCCTTGGCAGCCCGCAGGCCGACGACACCGGTGATGATTCGGGCGCAACCACAGGCGCTTCCAGCCAGGACTCGCAGCTCAATCAGCTCAAAATGCTGGAGCAACTGTTGGGCGTCAAAGACCCGATGGACCTGTTCAAGAAAGGCCTGGAACTGGGTGCAAGCCTGCACGCTCACCAAGCCCAGCCTGACGCTGGCGGCCTGAGCCCGCAGCTGCAGCAACAGAGCCTGCAAACCAGCGCAGCCCACGCTGCACAAAACATCCTTGATGTGATGAACGCCAGCCTGTCCTGATTTCAGGGCAGTACGGTTAATTGCACCTTTCGACATCGCCTGCCGGAGCCATCCCGTGACCATTTCCAACGTCAATTCTCTCAAGGGCTTTGCACTCGACCACCACGAGCAAGGACTGGTTTCGGGGCCTTCGCAGGGCGATGTCGACTTATTCAACAGCGCGATGCGCACCGACCACGCGCCCCAAGGGCACTTGGCCGATGGCTTGATGGGTGTGCTGTCCGAGCGCTTGGGCTCGCAGGAACACCTGTCGCAACAAGCCATGCGTTCGATGAAAAACGCCTCGGGCTCGTCAGAGCCGATGGACGTGGTAAAGATGAGCCGCTCGCTGTCGCAGTACTCCCTGCAAATGGCAATGACCACCAAAGTGGTGAACAAGGGCGCCCAGGCGCTCGATAAATTGACCAACCTGCAGTAGGGCTGTCGTGAAATTCCCTCGATTACTTGTCGTCGTTTGCCTGTTGCTGCTCGCCGGGTGCAGCGACGACACCGTATTGTTCGGCGGCCTGACCGAACAGGACTCCAATGATGTGATCGCCAAACTCGCGGACGAACACATCGTGGCCCGCAAGCAGATGGAGAAAACCGGTGTCACGGTGATCGTCTCCTCCAGCGACATCAACCGCGCCGTGCGGGTGCTGGATGCGGCGGGCCTGCCGCACCACGCGCGTGCCAGCCTGGGTGAAATCTTCAAGAAAGAAGGGGTCATTTCCACGCCCCTGGAGGAGCGCGCCCGGTATATCTATGCGCTGTCCCAGGAACTGGAATCGACCCTGTCGCAAATCGACGGCGTGATCGTGGCGCGGGTGCACGTGGTGCTGCCCGAGCGCATCGCGCCGGGTGAGCCGGTGCAGCCGGCCTCGGCGGCGGTGTTTATCAAATACTCCGCGTCACTGCTGGACCCCGACAGTGTGCGCGGGCGTATTCAGCAGATGGTGGCGAGCAGCATTCCGGGCATGAGCCAGGACACCGCCAACTCGAAGAAATTCTCGATTGTCTTCGTCCCCTCCGTGGAATTCAAAGACACCGAAAGCCTGGTGCATTTCGGCCCGTTCCTGGTCAACAGCCGCGACCTCGGCTTCTGGAACGTGGTCGTCATCGCCGTGCCGGTGGGGGCGGTGGTCTTGCTGTTGCTGGTGGCGTTGTTGCTGCGGGCAGACTGGCGCGCCGCGGTGTTTGGTCGCCTGCGCCGCTCTGGTGGTGGCTCGACCAATTACCCGGCCCGTACATGACCGACACCGACTGGATCAACTGGTGGTGCTGCACCTGGCGCTGGATGCACCCGGGCTGGCAAGCCCGGTTGCTGGCCGAGCAGGGCGTACCGCTTGAAGCCTTCATGGCGGTGTCACGCAGCCGACATGGCGAGTTACTCCACTGCCTGGGCATCACGCCCAGCCAGCCACCGGAGCCGGTGGCGGATGTGATGCAGTGGCTGTCCTTGAGTGACGCGCAGCGCGAACAGGCCCTGACGCTGGTGCAGGCGATCTGTTTTACCGTCGATGCCGACACCCAGGCGCAAACCGGTGAACACTGGAGCTGGTGCCGCAGCCTGGCCAAGGCACTGCGCCCGGGGCTGTGGCTGGCCGGTGAAGTCACGGATGCGCGGGCGATGCTCGGCCCTTGGTTGGGCGAAAGCTGCTGGTCGCGCCTGCGCCTGGCCTGGTCACCCGAAGACAACGTGGCGCTGGCGCTGAATTTACCCGCGCGCAAACTGGATGCCCTGTGGCGTGCCGTGCTCTGGAAGGTGAATGCAATGGACAACACTTCAACATGCTAGTGCGTCGGCGATTGTCCCTGGGGGATCAGGGCGCTGGGGCGGCACGCATCCTGCGCCACGAACAATTTACTGACGCGCAGGCCGCCGTCGATCTGCTTGAGCGTGCCCAGGAACAGGTGCAGGCCATGCTGGACGATGCGCAAGCTCGCTGCCAATACATGCTCGACCAGGCCGCCGGTGAGTTCTGGGACCAGGCGGGGGCTTTTCTGGAAGGGCTCGATGCGCGCTACCGTGACACGCAAGCGTCGGTGATCGAGGCGTCGAGCCAACTGCTCAACCTGGCCCTGGAGCGGTTGTTCGACGAGGCGTCCCCGGGCGAGCGCGCGCGTGTCATGGTCAAGCACCTGGCGGCCAGCCAGTCCATTGCCACGGGGGCCACATTAAGCTGCCACCCCCAGCTGTTTGACGAGGTCCAGGCCTGGGTGGCAGGCAGCCGATTCGCGGCCTTGTGGCAACTGCGTGAAGACGGCCTGATGCCGCTCACGGCGTTGCGCCTGAGCAGTGAAACCGGCGAATTCGACCTGGACTGGGCCGGTTTGCAACGCTGTTTGCTCGCCAAGGGCCGTTAATCGCCCAAATCGTCAAGCGGGCGGCATTTTTCTCTATGAAACCTGTGTTTGTGAGTGGAACCTGTAACAAGGTTTGTCCCACTCACTTTTCATCAGTTTTCATGGAGTGCACGCAATGATCAGCTTCAAATCCCTGGAAAACCGCCTCGACCACACCTTCACCCGCAATCAGAGCGGCACCGACAACGCCGCGATCGAAGCCGCCGACAGCGGCAACATCGAAGACTTCCGGGCGTTCTCCGACGCCGCGCAAAAAATGGCCACCGCCACGTCGGTCATGAGTGAAGGCCTGCGGGCTCAACACGGCATCACCAAGTCGATCATCGATGGAATTCAATGACTTTGTCGCGGCCCTGACGCAGTGGTTCGACCTGCGCACAGTCACGCCGCTCGATTGCTGGATCGATGACGCCAACGCGCGCCTGGCCCACGTTGAAGGCGGCATACGTTGCAGCATGGACGTACTCGACCCCTACGACGCCAGTGCCCCGGAGCGCCTGATGAGCATCCTGGGGCAGGGCGGGGCCAGTGTGGCCTGCCACTGCGACGGTGCGCTGGCCATTGACCCCGAGAGTCACTGCCTGGTGCTGGTCTTCTGGCTGGCGCCGCCGTGCAACGTGCCCCATGTGCTCAATATCGTGCAAAGCCTGGCCAACCAGCGTGCGGCGATGCTCAGCCTGATGCACAAGACCGTATTCGATTCGCCCCGTGCTGAACCCCGTTCAGTCACCCCTACCTGGCACCCGGGAGTTTGAAATGCTGAAGGCTTACCGTTGGCTGCCGTGCGTCTTGTTATGGGCCAGTGCCCAGGCATTCGCCGTGGTCCCGCCCACCTGGAAACACACCGCCTACGCCTATGACGCGCAGCAGACGCCGCTGGCAACCGCGCTGCAAGCGTTCACCAAAGAGTTCGGCATCGGGCTTGAAATGGCGCCGGTCGACGGCGTGGTCGACGGGCGTATCCGTGCCGAAAGCCCGGAAGCCTTTCTCAATCGCCTGGGCCAGGAACATCACTTTCAGTGGTTCGTGTACAACGACACGCTGTACATCAGCGCCACCAGCGATCAGACCTCGGCGCGCATCGAAGTGTCGCCGGACGCCGTGGACGACCTGAAAAGCGCACTGACCGACGTCGGCCTGCTCGACACGCGATTCGGCTGGGGCGCCTTGCCGGACGACGGCGTGGTGCTGGTCAGCGGCCCGCCGCGCTACGTGCAGATGGTGCGCGAATACAGCAAGACCGTGGACAAGCCCGACGAGAAACAGGACGTGGTGGTCTTGCCGCTGCGTTATGCCAACGCCGCCGACCGCACGATCAAATACCGTGAAGAACAACTGACGGTCGCGGGCGTGGCCAGCATCCTCCAGGACCTGCTCGACAACCGCTCGCGCAACGACTCGGCCGGTAACGTGCTGAACCTGCTGCAAGGTGCGGGGCTGGGCGGTGGCAGCAGCAACAACGCTTACGGCAACAACGCCTACGGCAGCGGACCGTCCAGTTTTCTGGACACCGAAAGCCTGCAACAAGGACTGGACCGCGTCTTGGCGGGCACCAGCGCGCGCACCCAGAAAACTGGCGGCAACAGCAGTGGCAAGTCACGCATCCGAGTCACTGCCGACGTGCGCAACAACGCCGTGCTGATCTACGACTTGCCCAAACGCAAGCCGCTCTACGAAAAACTGGTCAAGCAGCTGGACGTGCCGCGCAACCTCATCGAAATCGATGCCGTGATCCTCGACATCAACCGCGACGACCTGGCCGAGCTGTCGAGTAACTGGAACGTGTGGGCCGGTGGCACCAACGTCACCGCCTCGCTGCTGGATTCGGGCTCCAACTCCACATTGTCGGCCGAGAATGCCGGGCGCTTCGCCCTGGCCATTCATACGCTGGAAGGCAAGGGCGCGGCCACCGTGGTGGGCAACCCTTCGATCCTGACCCTGGAAAACCAGCCGGCGGTGATCGATTTCAGCCGCACCGAATACCTCACCGCCACGGGTGAGCGGGTGGCCGACATCCAGCCGATCACGGCGGGCACCAGCCTGCAGGTCATTCCGCGCTCGCTGGAGCATGGCGGCAAGTCCGAGGTGCAACTGATCCTTGACATCGAAGACGGGCAGATCGAAGCCTCGGTGCTCGATGACACCAAACCCAGCGTGCGCACCGGCAACGTCAGCACCCAGGCGGTCATCGCCGAACACGGCTCGTTGGTGGTCGGCGGGTTTCATGTGCTGGAGTCCGAAGACAAAGTGCGCAAGATCCCGTGGCTCAGTGACATTCCGCTGTTGGGCAAGCTGCTGTTCACCTCCAGCAGCCACCACACCAGCAAGCGCGAGCGTCTGTTTATCCTGACCCCGCGCCTGATCGGCGACCAGATCAACCCGGCCCGCTACGTCGAGGCGGGCGACCCCAATGACGTCGAGGATGCGGTCAAGCGCATCAATGACCGTCACGACGGCACCCAGCCGACCCGCGTCGATGTGCAGCAAGCCTTCACCCAGTTGCTCAACAACGTGCAGCCGGCCGGTTTCACCGAAAGCAAGACCCCGCTGTTTGTGCCCGACAGCCTGTGTGACAACCAGCCCGGCATCGTGATCGATAGCCAGCGCAGCCAGTGGTATGCGCGCAAGACCTGGAGTGTCGGCGTGGTGGTGGCGCGCAACACCAGCGCTCAACCGGTGCGTATCGATGAAAGCACCTGTGGCGGGCGTTGGGTGCTGGGGGTCAGTGTGTGGCCTCACGCCTGGCTGCAGCCAGGGGGTGAAAGTGAAGTGTTCGTTGCCTTGCGTCAGCCTCAGGCGCTCAAGAGCAACACAACGGCGCGAGCCTCATTGCTCAGGGAGGCAAAACCATGAAGCACGTTGTGTGGGCAGGATTGTGGTTGTTAAGCGTTGCCTTGGCCGGTTGTGCGACACCCCGTGCGGGGTGTTCCGGGCAAGCGTGCGATCGCCCGGACTCCAACGATAAGGCGTTGGTGATCTGGTGGCCCGAGGACATGCGTTCGGGGCTGGAAAATACCAAGCGGCCTATAGACTTCACCGTCGTGCCATTAAGAGATTGAGCATCATGATCCGAGTTTCACAGAAAGCGGAATTCTACGAGCAGGTGTCGGCCGGACAGGCTGCGGTCTGGCCGGTAGCGGCCGGCGTTTCCTTTGTGAGTCGCCGTGAACACCATGATTGGGGCATTGCGCTGCACATCGACAGCCGCACCTTGCAACCCCAACAGCTGCGCGGGGCGCTGGAGCGACGGTTTACCCAGTCGCACCTGTTCCCCGATTACTTTCTGTTCCTGGATTCACAACGTGACTTCGTGGTGTGGCACGCCGCGCCGGTTACCCAGCAAGGCGGCAGTACGCTGGACAACATCTGCCAGCATCAACTGATGTTGGCGGGCCTGGACCATCTGGACCAGGCCACGCGCTAAGTCACACCTCCCCAGGTGCGCCGTTGTCCACCGCATCGGCGCGCATGGCATTGACCCGACGATTGAGCGTACCGGCAGCGGCCAACGGTTGTGCCGCAACCGGTGCGTTGTCATTGGCCGCAGGCGCCACAGGCCCCGCATCCACCGCCTTACGCACACTGGCATGGGCCTGGAAGGTCTGGTTCATCGTGCGGTAGGCCAGGCCCATCGCCGCCGCGCTGGCGGCATTGCCCAGAAACCCCGAGAGTGCTGGCGGCAACTTGCCGTGCAGCAGCTCACCCGTGACCATATTCACTGCGCTGGCCAGGCTCGTCCAGGCGACGCGGCCGGGCGACTGGTCGAGCACACGCCCGTAGTCTTTCATCGGCAGGCTGGGCTTCCAGGTTTGCGTGGTGCCGGCCTGGCGCGTGTCGAAGTGCTTTTGCAGGTGATTGTCGAGGATTGCGATCACTGTGTTGAACGCCGCGCGGGTGCCCGCCAATGACTGAATCGAGCTGGCCAGCGCGGCGCCGTGCAGCGGCTTGTGGTCGTCGCCCAGCAAGGCCGGGCTGGTCAGCGTCTGGCCCGGCGGCAGCACGTTCGGGCTGACGGAGTCCTGCACAAACCCCATGCTCAGCGTCATGGTGCCGTAGGCCCAGCCGAGCAGCGCCATGTTGTCTTCGTTGATGCCGTGGGTTTTGGTCTTGTCGTGCTTGCCGGTCATGCTCAGGCTGGCCTGCATGGTTTCGCGGCCCACGGCATACAGCACGTTGCGCAGTTGCGTGGCCAGCACCCGTGCGCTCAACGCGCCGTCGCCACGCGCGGCGCCCAGGGCGCCCATGCCGAGGTAGATCACCTCGGCGGCGATCTGGTTGCGAGTCACGTTGCGCGAGTCGCGTTTCATCTGCTGGCGCAAGGCGTCCTGTTTGTCCGGCAGCAGCGCATTCCACTTGGCTTCGCTCAAGGCGAAATGCCCGCGTACCGCCACGCTGGACTCATCGCCCAAACGCTCCAGGCGCGGTTGGCGCAGGTACACCTGGGTGGCCACCGACGCCAAAGAAACGGCGGCCTGCAACGCCAGCGCGCCACCCGGGCTCTTTTTTGCCAGCCCGTCGGCCAGCGCGCTGTAGGCGTGCATAAAGGCCACTTCGCGCAGGTACGTCGGCCCGCCGCAGGTCGCCATTTGTTGCAGGGTCTGGCCCGCGGCGGCCAGGGTAGTGCGCCCCGACGGCAGGTTGGCGGCCGTGTCGCTCCAGGCCTGCACGGCACCGTGCTTGAGGCTGGTGCCAGCGGCCGTGCCTTGTTCGCTGACGCTGCTCCAGGCCCGGCCCGCAGCTTGCCAGCCGGGCTTTAAGTAATTGCGATGAAACGCCTGCCCCAGCCCACTCACATGGGCGGCTGCGCGCGCGGTGTAGCCCAGCGGCTCGGCAGCCGGCTCACCGCGTTCGAGCTCGTCGGGGGTGGGGATGCGGCGCAGCGGCTGCAAGGGGATGGCGTGATTGAGCGGCTGAGCGCCGCCGCCTACCGTGGGTGTTCTCATGTCCATGTGCGATTCCTGAGGGCAGAAGGCGCCGGTGCAGGCGCCTGGGTAAAACTGTCAGCCAAGTGGCCAAAATCGAGCAGCCAGTCGGCGAACGCTGCGCCGTCCAGTGCCTGGCTGTTCCAGCGCGCTTGCAGGGCCGACCCGGTCGGGGTCAGCACCACGGCGCACTGGCTCAGCAACATCAAGTGCAGGTTGGCCTGCAACGCACGTTCGCGCTGTTGGCCTCGGGTGAGCGGGGTCTTGATGGCGCTGCTCACCAGCAGGTGCTGGCCGTCCGCATCGGCCAGCACTTCAAAGGATCGGGCATTGACTTGGATGACGCCCACGGTCTGCATCTGCGCCGCAGGGGGGACGGCGATGCCCAGGTGCTGCAAGGCTTGGGTGAGCAGCGGGCGATGCCAGTGCTGGTTCATCGCCGCTGTGGCGGCAGCCTGCGCGCCACGCTGTTGAACGGGCGCGGTGTGGCCCGGCGCCGCAGGGCCTGTCGCGCCGCCCGACAACGCCGTGGCGCCGCCCACCAGGCTCTCGGCCAGGGCCAGCAAATGCGCGACTTCATTGCCCAGGCGCGTGGTGACTTGGCCGGGGCGTGAGGCCAGGCGTTGCACCAGCAAGCCGTCGCCCGTTTCGTTGAGTGCCACGCTGCCCGTGCTCATCGCCGACACCGCGCAGTTGGCGCGCAATAGCAACTCGCTCCAAGGGTCGGCGGCCAGGGTGGCGGGGCGGGGCAGCAGGCCTAGGGCGATCCATTGTTGCACCGGTTCTGCTTGCCACAGCGACAGCTGCACGCTCATGCCCGGCAGGCTCAGCGCACCGCTGCGGGCAAATTCGCGGGCCTGGTCGGCGGGCAGGCCAAGGTCATTGGCCGCCTCGGCCAGCCAGGCGCTGGCGTCTTCTGAAAGAGGGGTTTTGGCAGGCGGGCGAGGGGATGGATTCATGGGTCAAACGTCCGAAAGTTTTGACGACCATTGAAGCCTTTTAATATTGCAGTTTCGTGAACGCAGGCGCTCTACATCAATACTCTTCGAGCTGAATTACGTCTTCGCTGACTTCGTCCAGCTGGCGGATCACCTGGTAGATGCGGGCCACGTCCAGCAGGGTCTGGCGGGGGATGTGCCGTCCGGTCTTGACCTTGTACAACGCCCGCGCCAACCACACGCATTGCACCACCGGAATCTTGGCTTTCTTCGCCCGTTTGATCAGCGCCAGCGCGTCCTCGTCCTCGCCTTTGCAGTGGATCACCGGCAGCGGTGTCTTGCCGGGCCGGTAGAACAGCGCCACTGCGTAGTGCGTGGGGTTGACCAGCAACAGGTCGGCGTCTTCCACCGGCCGGGGCGCGGTGCTGGGTTCTGCGTTGAGCAGTTCGTGGGCCAGGTGTTTGCGATGGCCCTTGACGTGGGGGTCGCCCTCCGACTGCTTGTATTCCTTCTTGATGTCCTCATGGCTCATGCGCAGTTTTTTCGCATGGAAGTACTTCTGCATCGCAAAGTCGACCATCGCCAGCGCCAACAACAACCCAAGCGTGGTGCGCAGCACGCTGCGAAACACCGTGAGCAGCGCATGCCAGTAGGTCGTCAGGTCGGTGTCGGCCAACAGCACCAGCTTGCCCAGCAGCGGCTTGATGCTCACGTACAGCGTGACCCCGATCGCCACTGCCTTGAGGATGCTCAGCAACAGGTTCAGTACGTTTTGCCCCGAGAACATTTGCTTGAGGTGACTGAGGGGGTTGAGCTTGCCCAAGTCGATCTTCAGCGCCTTGGGCGCAAACAGGATGCCGATTTGCAGCCAGCTGCCCACCAGGCGCATCAGAATGGCCACGCCCACGCTCGACAAAATGAACGAGATCAAGGTCCACATGGCCTCGCCGCTGAGCTCCACCAGGGTGTTCATGAACGGTTCGCGCAGGCGGCGCAGCGGCAGGGCGGTGAGGTATTGCAGGCGGGTCATGCTCTCGTCGGCCATGCCCAGGCACACCTCGCTCACGGCCATCAGCACCAGCAGTTTGGTCAAGTCCTGGCTTTGCCCCACCTGGCCTTTTTCGCGGGCATCGCGCTGTTTCTTGGGCGTGGCCTTTTCGGTTTTTTCGCTCATGGCACCCGCACCAATTGCGCCAGGATGAACTTGAGGTCCACCAGTTGTTTGAGCTCACCGTTGCCGAACTCCAACAGCGTCGGCAGGTACACCAGCAAAAACATCAGGCCGGCCATACTCTTGGCCGGCATTGCCAGCACCGAGACGTTCAGTTGCTGGGCATACAGGCCGACGATGGCGAAGGCCGCTTCGATCAGCAGTAGCAAGCCGATAAAGGGCGCGGCGTACAGCAACGCGTGTTGCAGGGTGCGGTTCAGTTGGCCGAGGAACACGTCCAGGCCCTGCACATCCAGGCCCGGCAGCCAGGCGGTGGGCGGCCAGACAATGTAGCTGTCCCAGATCACCTGGGTGATCAGCGACAAGCCGCCCGAGAGGATCACCAGCATGATCAGCATCTCTTGGAACAACTCGCCCAGCGGCGTGGCGTCCGGCCCCAGCGACGGGTTGAGCTGGCCGCCGCTCAGGGCGCCGCGCTGGCTGTCGAGCAAGGCGCCAGCGGTGGCAAACATCCAGAACGGCGCGTATAGCAACAGCCCCAGCAGAATGCCCAGCACCGACTCCTTGAGCAGCAGCCCGGCAATCACGAACCAGCTGTCGTTTTCCTGGGCCAGCAAATGGCCGATGCTCGGCGCCGGAATCAGCGCCACGGCCACGGTCACGCCATACCGCAACGGGCCCTTGAGGTACTTGAAACAAAACGCCGGCACCAGGATCAGGCACGGCAGGATCCGCGCCATGCCAAGGCCGGTGCCCAGCATCAGCTCGAACAGGTGCTCACCGTCCAGCGGTATCAATGGGCGCCTCCGGTGCGGGCGATCAGGTCGAAGGCCAGGTTGATGAACTGAATCAACTCCACACCAATCCAGCGCCCGGTGGCGGCCAGGGTCAGGCCCACGGCCGTCAGCTTGATGCCAAAGGGCAGGGTCTGGTCCTGGATCTGCATCAGTGCCTGCAACAGCGACGTCAACACGCCCACCAGCACTGCCACCAACAGCGGCGGTGCGGTCAGGATGACCACCAGGTACATGCCTTGCTTGAACAACTCCAACGCTTCCACGTCTGCCTCACATATACGAATAGAACAGACTGTCGAGCAGCCGTGACCACCCTTGCACCAGCACAAACAACAGCAACTTGAGCGGCAGCGAAATGGTCATGGGCGACACCATCTGCATGCCGAGGGCGAGCAACAGGTTGGACACGATCAGGTCAATCACGATGAACGGGATGTAGATCAGAAAACCGATCTGGAACCCGGCCTGCAGCTCCGACAGCACAAAGGCCGGCACCGCCAGCAGCAAGTCGCTGCTGCTGGCCTTGGCGGCCATCTCGGCGGGCCACATGCGGTGGGTGTTTTCCAGCAGGTGGGCTTGCACGTCCGGGTCGGTGTTGCGCGTCATGAAGCGCTGCAGCGGCTCGATCACCGTGTTGGCGCTGGCTTGCAGTTTTTCGGTGGAGCCGATCTGCAACGGGTTGTCTGCCACGCGCTGCTGGATCTCGTGGGCCACCGGCGCCATGACAAACAGCGTGGCCGCCAGGGCGATGCCGTACATCGCCATGTTAGGCGGCACTTGCTGCACGCCAATGGCGTTGCGGGTGATCAACAGCACCATGGAGATCTTCAGGAACGCGGTGCACACAATCAAAAACAGCGGGATCAATGACAGCGCGCCCAGAAACAGCGCGAGCATGATCGGGTTCATGCCATCCAGAATCATCGGTCAAACACCACGCGGGTAATTTGCAGCCCCAGGCGGCCATCCACGTCCACCAGCTCGCCGTGGGCAACCACGCGCTCGCCGTGGCACAAGGTGGCCTCGCCCGGTGCGATACCGCTGATGCCCAGCACCGCGCCCGGCGCCAGGTGTTGCAGGGTTTCCAGGCTCAGGCTCACACCGCCGCAGCGCACGGTCAGGTCCAGGTCCAGGCCCGACACGGGCGAGGGCGCCTGCTCAGGCGCAGGTTGCGGCTCATCGTCTTCATACGGTTGCTCGTGGGCCCAGGGGGCCTGGGGTTCTTCGTACACCGGCACGGGCGGTTCCTGCTCGTCGATATCGGTGTCCATCTCGTACAGCGTTTCGTCCAACGGCTCATTGCTCATGGTGAAGGTCTTCCTCGTGAATCAGCCGCAGCTGCAGATGGTCATCCTGGTGTTCGGTGTCGACGGCCCACTGGCGATTGCCCAGGTGCAGGCTGCCCTGGCCCTGGCTGTCGAAAAGGGCCGTGGTGGGCAACAACACATCGCCCGGGCGCAACGCGTGCAGCTCGTTGACGGTCAGGCGGATGCGGCCCATTACCACCGGGTAATGCAGCGGCCAGTCAGCGGGCAACGGCTGTTCCACAGCCTGCCACTGCGCCGCATCGAGCATGCGCAGCAGGGTGTCGACAGGGAGGCTCAACACGCCGTGTACGCGCTCGCCCGCCCGCTCCACACTGAGACGGCAATCGAGATGTTCGCCCAGGTCCGTGGGCTCCACCTGCGGTTCGAGCGGTGACAACAGGGCCTGCAAGGCCGGGCTCAATTGTTGGTTGATCCACTGCCAGTACCAGCCTTGTGGCGGCCCTGCGCAGACCACCGGGGTTTCCCCGCACAGGCTCAGCAAGGCGTCGGCGTTGCTCAGGCGCAGTGGGCCATGTTGGCAGGTGAAGCTGACGTGTTCGCCGGGCGCCGTGCCGGGCGCCAACAAGGGGCCGAGCGTCAGGCGCACCGGTTCCTCGGCGCTGGCAAAGTCCAGCCACAGGCCGCGCCCCAGGGCGGTGTACGCCGCCGCCATGTTGGCCGGAACCTGGCGCAGGCTCAACGGCTTCATGCGTCACCTGCCGGTTGCAAGGACAGCTCCACGTCGTGGTCCAGGGCGCTGGCGAACGCGTCTTCGCAGGCCTGATGTTGCTTGGTCATGCGCTCCAGCACGTCACGGCGCTCGAACCCCAGTTCAATCGCCCAGTGGCTGTCGCGTTTGTTGGCGCGAATCTGCACCTTGCCCAGGTTGGGCATCAGCAAGGTGGCGCTGAACGGGCGGTTGCCGTGGTTGGGCAATTGCAGCGCCAGCTCGTCGATCAGTTGGGTCGGCACGCCGTCGAGGGCGGTGAACATCGAAAAACTGCTGCCGCCCCCGCTGGTGCCGGAGTGGTCGCTTTGACCGCTGGACACCGGCATCAGCAACTGCTCAAAGAACAGGCCGTCGGCTTCCAGCTCTTTGTCTTCGCGGGGGCTGAGGTCTGCCAGGCGCGTGCGCTGCGCCTCGCTGCGTTTGGGCAGCGGTGCGTTGGACGGTGGGGCGTCCGGGCGTGGCTGAATCGCCGCCGGTGCCGCTTTCTGCGGCGCACGCGGCGCGGTGGGGTGCACCGGTATGGATTTGGGGGCCTCAGTCCTCATGCAGGCTCTCGCTCATGCAGGCCAGTTTTTCCACGGCGCGTTGACGGGCCTTGACGTCCAGGTGCGCCTGCTGCACTTGTTGTTCCTGCCAGTCGATGCGCTCACGCAACTGGCTGACGTTTTGGCGGATGTGGGCGAGGCGGTCGAGCATGCGGCGCTCCTTTTCATGCCAGCGGTCAATGTCGGTCAGTTCCATGGTTTTTTGCAGGTGCGTGTCGGACAACTGCTGGCGACGCACCTTCTGGTTGTCACGCTCCTGATTCCATGAAGCCTTGCTGGTCAACAGTTCTTCATGCAATTGCGCCAGCTCCTGCTCGAGGCGCTGACGCGTGCGTTCGGCGCTCGCCTGGCGGTGCTGGCGCAAGGGCGTCAACACACCGATCACCTGTTCCAGCGCCAGGCGATGGGTATCCACTTCTAGGTCTTCGTCCATGGTCAATCCGGTAATTGCGAGGTGATGTGGTGGAGCAGGGCCAGGGTGTCGTCGAGGCTCACAGGCTCACGCAGGTCCTGGCGCAGAAATTGGTTGATGGTGTCGTTGAGCTGTACCGCGCAGTCGGTGACGGGGTCGGCACCGGCCTGGTATTCGCCCAGGCGCAGGAGCATTTCCACCTGCCGGTAGGAGGCCATCAATTGGCGCAGGCGGTTGTTGGCCTTCACGTGCTCCCGGCTGGTGACGTTGCCCAGGATCCGGCTGATGCTGGCGGGCACGTCGATCGCCGGGTAGTGCCCGCGCTCGGCCAATTTACGCGACAGCACAATGTGCCCGTCGAGCAGCGAACGCACTTCGTCGGCCACCGGGTCGTTCATCGAGTCGGCCTCGATCAGCACCGTGTAGATCGCGGTAATCGAACCGTTTTCACTCATGCCGGCCCGCTCCACCAATTGCGGCAGCAGGGTGTAGACCGACGGCGGCAACCCGCCCCGACCCAGCGGCTCGCCCGCGGCAATGCCGATTTCACGCTGGGCCCGGGCAAACCGTGTGAGGGAGTCGATCAGCAGCAGCACTTTCATGCCGCGCTGGCGGTAGGCTTCGGCGATGGCCGTGGCGGTGAAGGCGGCGCGGGCGCGCTCCATGCTGGAGCGGTCGGAGGTGGCGCAGATCAGCACCGAGCGTTGGCGCAGTTCGTCGTCCAGCTCGTGGTCGAGAAACTCGCGCAGCTCGCGGCCCCGTTCGCCGATCAGGCCGAACACAATCACGTCGCAGTCCATGTTGCGCGCCATTTCGGCAAGCAGCGTGGTCTTGCCGCAACCGGCACCGGCGAACAGCCCCACGCGCTGCCCTTCGCCCAGCAGAATCGCGCTGTCGATGGCACGAATGCCGGTGGGCAGGGCGTTGCTGATGCGCGGTTTTTGCATGGGCGGCAGCGCGTCGGCGATCACCGGGGTGGTGGTGCGCGTGTCGTGCAGCCCGGCAAACGCGCCGTCGCCATCGCCCAGCAGCGGGCGGCCGAAACCATCGAGCACGCGGCCCAGCAGGCGGTCGTCCACACCAATGCGGTGGGCCATGCCCAGCGGCTCGATACGCGCGCCGACCTGAATGCCGTCCGGGGTGCCGAGGGCACTGAGCAGCGTGCACTGGGTGGTGAAGCCGACGATTTCGGCGAGCATGGCGCTGCCGTCGGCCTTGCTCACTTCACACAGGTCGCCGATCTTGGCCGCGGGCACCTGGCACTCCAGCAAGATCCCGCTCACCGCCGACACTCGGCCACTGACGCGCACCGCCGAGCAGTGGCTCAGGCGTGCGCTCTGCTCGCGGGTCCACTGGGCGAGGGCGGCGCTCACCAGCGCACCTCAATGTGTTGTTCGCCGTCGAATTCGATGCGCTGGTCATCGATGCGCGTCAGGCGCAACCCGTTGAGCTGGTCGCCGATGTACAGACGATGACCGTCCGCCGTCACCACGTGGGCGTTGGTGCCGGAGATGATTTGCGCAATCGCGAACGGCAGGCCGGTGCCCAGCGCGCCGACCTGATCGAGCACGGGCACCGAGGTCGCGTAACGGTCGTTGAAGCCTTTGAACATGCGTTGGTACAGCGCCAGTGCGTCGTCCGACAGGTTGCCTTTGAGTGTCAGGCCTTCGCTGCTGTCTTCGATGCTCACCTGGGTGAGCAAACGCTCGCTGAGCAGGGTGTTGAGGCGCCGACGGATCTCGTCGCGACCGGTCAGGCTGATCTTGTCCGAAGCCGGGGCCTGGGCCACTTTGACCGGCGCCGTATCGACGGGCGGGCTTTGCTCCACCACGGCGGGCGCGGGGGTTGCGACGGCGCCGCGGTGCAGGCCCCAGTGGGTGCCCGCCACGCCCATCAGCAGCCCGGCGACTACGCCGCAGGCCAGCTTGAACCGCGACACGCCCTTGGGCGCTGCGCTGGCTGGCGGGGCCATCGGTTCCGGTTGTTCGGGTTGCGTCTGACCGGGTGTGACCACCATCGGCACTTGCGGCCAGGCTTCTTCGGCGGGCGCCAGGCACAGCCACACGTTGCCCAGGGCAAAGGTCTGGTTGGGCAGCAGCGCCGTGGCGGTCAGTGCATGGCCTTCGTCGTCGTTGATCAGGCTGTCTTCGGCGTCCAGCGACCACCCGGCCTCGGTCCGGCTCAGGCGGCAATGCGTGGCGGCGATGCCCGGGTCGTACAGCGCCAGGTCGTGCTCTTCGTCGGCACCGATCAACCATTGTTCGCCCACCAGCGGCAAGGCAGCGCCCTGGTGCAGCCCGTTCAATACCCGTAGTTCAAACATGCAGGAAACTCCAGGTGTCAGGCGGCATAATCGTCTTCCTCCAGCGGAGGCAGTTCGTCTTCCAGGTCAAAGCGGCCCAGCACTTTGACTTCGGCGGCGTTGCTGATTTCGGCAAACGACAGCACCGGCACATGGTGGAATTCGTCCTGCAACAGCGTGCGCAGCGGGGCGCGCAAGTCCTGCGCCACCAGCATCACGGCGCGGTCGACCGGGCGCAGCGGGAAGGCCATGCGCAGTTGCTGGACCAGCAACAGGCTGGACTCGCTGCTCAAGGCAAAAAACGTTTCGGTCTGGGTCTGGCGCAGGCTGTCACGCAAAATGCCTTCGCTTTCGGGGGTCAGCAACCACACCAACAGCCCCGAGGCGCTGCAGTACTGGTTGTAGATCAGTGATTTGAGGGCAATGCGCACGTAGTCGGTGAGGGCGGTCACGTCGCGTTCGTGCTGGCCGTGTTCAATCAGCGTTTCGGCAATCACCCGGATCCCGCGCAGCGGTACGCATTCGGACGCCAGGCGTTGCAGCACCTGGGAGAAGCGCGCCAGCGGCAGTACGCGCTGAAGTTCCTGGGCGACTTCCGGTTGCTCCGATTCCAGCCAGCCCAGGATCGCCTTGGTTTCCTGCAAGCCGATGAACTGCGGCCCGCATGTTTGCAGGGCGCGTTCCATGCGTTCGATGATCAGGGTGTTGGCGCTGACCACTTCCACCGACATGCGTTGCAACTGCGGATCTTCGATCGGCATCCACAGCCACTGGCTTTCCTGGCGGTCTGCGGTGCCTTGCACAATCTGCGGGTCGTGTTCGATCTGCTGGGTCTGGCCGTCGATGGCCACGTGGGTCTGGCTGAACGTGGCCTTGAGCATCGGCACTTCATAGACCGTGAAACGAAACTCGTCGGGCTCCAGGTGCGGCAGGTATTCGATGATGAACGAGGGCAGGGTAAGGCCGTAGTTGATCACCAGGCGGTTGCGTCGCTGACGGATCTCACTCACCAGCGCATCGACCTGCGCGGTGTTCTGGCTGGAGTGAAATTGCAGCACGAATTGCCGGCTGGGCAGGAACATGCGCAAGTCTTCCTTGCCGTTGTTCTCTGGCGACACCTGGGCGGGTTGTTCCTTGACTACCTTGGGTTTGGCCCGCTGCAACTGCAACACGCCGCCGATCGAGCAAATGATCGCGATGGTGATGAACACCCCGGTGGGCATGCCCGGCATGGCCGCAAACCCGACCATCGCCACCGAGGCAATGATCCAGGCCTTGGGCTGGCTGGTGATCTGCTCGGCGATTTCGCGGCCGATATTGGCTTCGGCACCCGGGTTGTCGTTGGACACCCGGGTGATGATCATGCCCGAGGTCACCGAGATCAGCAGGGCCGGGATCTGCGCGATCAGGCCGTCGCCGATGGTCAGTACGGTGTACAGCTGAACCGCGTCGCCTGCCGTCATGCCGTGCTGGATCACGCCGATGGCGATGCCGCCGATCATGTTGATCGCCACGATGATCAGGCTGGCGATGGCGTCGCCGTTGACGAACTTCATCGCCCCGTCCATGGCGCCGAACAATTGGCTTTCCTTGCCCAGCTCCGAACGGCGGCGCTTGGCTTCCTGCACGCTGATCAGGTTGGCCCGCAGGTCACTGTCGATGGACATCTGCTTGCCGGGCATGGCGTCCAGCGTAAACCGCGCGCCCACCTCGGCGACCCGCTCGGAGCCCTTGGTGATCACCAGAAAGTTGACCACCGTGAGGATCATGAAAATCACCATGCCGACCGCCAGGTTGCCGCCCACCACGAACTGCCCGAAGGCCTCCACGATGTGGCCAGCGTCCTGGTTCAGCAGGATCAGGCGGGTGGTGGAAATCGACAGTGCCAGGCGAAACATGGTGGTGATCAGCAGCACCGAGGGGAACGTCGAGAACGCCAACGGACGCGGCAACTGCATGGCCAGCATGATCAGCAGGCACGAAATACAGATGTTCACGGCAATCAGAATGTCCACCAGCCAGGTGGGCAGGGGCGTGATCATCATGAACACGATGGCCAGCACCACGAACGCGCCGACAATCTCCGAGCGGCGCATGGCCGCCAGCGCGAGCTGGTTGAGTAGATTGATAACCTGGTGCATCAGGCACGGCTTCCTTTTGCCTGGTTTTGCTCTTGCTGGGTCAGCTCAGCCATCAACATCAGCAAGTTGCCCAAGGCCCCTTGCCGCGCCTTGAGGTCCTTCCAGAGCAGGATCGGCAGCTGTTGCAGCATCGGCCGCAAGCCGTTGAGAAACGACAGTTGATGCTTGAGCTGGGAGCCGCCGACAAATTGGGTGAGTTGCAGGGTTTCATGCAGGTTCATGCCCTTGCCCGACAGCACCAGCAAGTGCTTGAGAAACGTCGGGGCGTTGAGCTGCAAGGCCGGGTTTTTACCGCGCATGCGCCCCAGCAGGTGTTCGCAGCTTTGCAACAGGGTCGACACATGCCGTGCGGTATTGAGGCCATGCATCAGGGTGCGCAATTGCTGACGGGTGGTGGAGGGGGTGAAGGCGGCCAGGTCGTCTGCAATCGCACTGCGCAGGTCGCGCAGGGTCGGCTCGAATTCGCGCTCGCCTTCATCCTGGCCGAGCAGGGTGTCGATCAGGCTCGAAATGGTCTGCTGGCCGACCACGCCGTTGTAGTAGAGGTCGCGCAGGTTTTGCCGGCGACGGGGGTTGAGCGTGGAGCGCGCAAAGGCGCGGGCGGTGTTGATACCGGCGCGGGCCCGGCTGCCATGGCGGTGGCGCAGCACCTTGAGGTGGTGGGCCAGGCGCTGGTGCTCGTCGGTGGCGCCTTCGTTATAGGCCTGGCGCGCGGCGGCCTGAAGCATCACGTGAGCCTTGGCCACGTCACCGTCGGCGCAGGTCAGCACCTGGTCCAGAACATCGTCGTCGACCACTTCGCGCGTAAGGTCACGACGCATGCTGCGCACGGCTTCGTCGAGGCTGGTGTCCTGGGTGCCCATCAACAACTGATACAGCTCGCCCAGCTTCATTGCCTTCGATTGCAGGGCCGTGCTGCTGATAACCAGCTCGCGCTGGCTGAGCATGCGGCTCTTTTGAATCAGCGCCGAGGTAAAGCGAGCGATCTGTTGCGGGGATGTGCCCTGGTCAGTGGCGATCATCGGCGCCAGCAGGTCAGACGACACGCCATTTCGGGCTGTAACCGGGGAAACGGGCGGTATCGCGAGGATGGGCGTGAAGCCTGAAATTTTCATGGCGCGGCACTGACGCAAGGGATCATGCGCTGTGAGTGGTGATTTTTTGCTAACTGGTTCCCATAACGAAATCAATCAAAAATATGTGCAAAAATATGTATTGAAACTGAAGCGCTTGTGCAGAAACTTGCACACTTTTTCTTACAAAATAAAATAATAACGTTTAAAAACAATCACTTAAATTTGTAATTTTTTTGGCACACATCTCGCTCTATAGGACGGACACATCCTGAAATGGTTTATGCCCATGTCCGTAGCCAATCTGTTCGCGTTTTCCAGCCCGATTTCTGTTCTTCGTCAGCTCGATGCCGAGTTGCTGCAGAAGGTTCGCCTGTTCATCCGGGCCAAGGTCATGAACCCCGATGACGTTGAAGACCTCCTGCAATGCACCTTTCTTGAAGCCCTGCGCAACGAGCACAAATTCCGCCACGACTCATTGCTGCTGACCTGGTTGTGTGGCATCGCCATGAACCTGATCCGCAGCCATTTCCGTCGCCTGTACAGCCAGCCGTTCCAGGAATGCCTGCAAGAAAGTGAAGTGCTCGAAATCGCCGACACCAGTGATGTGGTCAGCGAAGTGAACGGGCGCCGTCAATTGGCGCGCGTGGCCCGTGCGATCAACACCTTGCCGCAGAACATGCAGGAAGTGATTCGGGTGTCCATGGAAATGGAAGGCAACTACCTGGACACCGCTTCGGAACTGGGTGTGCCCATCGGCACCGTGCGCTCGCGTCTGTCACGTGCCCGCGAGCAACTCAAGCGCCGTGTATCCAGCGGTTTCTAGGCACACGTAAAAAAGATGGCCAATTAATTACACGGGACAGGGAACCTGATTCGCCTCTGCTCCCACGCATTATTAATGTCCACTGATTATGGCGATCACCATGCGCATAACGAATGCTCCTTTTTCCGGTACCGGTTCAGCAATGCAAAGCCCGGATGCGCAGGCGACGCCTGACATCCAAGGCGGCGCCAGCGCGCTTAAAAGCGCCGGTGTGCAATTTGGTTCAATGGGCCAGCCCGTTGATTTCATGAGCCACCTGGACAAGGCCGTCGATGACGCCCAGGCCGGGTTGGACAAGCTCCAGAAGGAGCTGGACAGCGGCAGTGAAAGCCTCAAGAACCAACTTGATCAGCTGATGGCCCGCCTGTTCGGCGGTGGCGATGACAGCACGGCGCCCACCCAGGGCGACCTGCCACAAACGCCTCAGGCGCCACAAACCCCGCAGACACCCCAGGCGCCCGGTGGCACCTCGGATGTGGGCGGCGCCTGCCCGACCAAACCAGTGTGCGGCACCGCGCCTGTGCAAGGCAGCACCCCGGTCACTGCGCCACCGGCCTCCGACCCCGTGCAACCTGCCAGCGACGCGGGCAAGTTCCTCGACGACTCCAAATACTCCTCGCCCGATGCCCTCAAGCGTTGGGAGCCGATGGTTCAGAACCTGCCACCGGACCAGCGTCTACAGGCTGAAAAAGAGCTGAACCGGCCGATTGCCGCCGCGCAGATGGCCCAGGAAAAAGGCGCCAACGGCGCGCAGGCCATGGCCTTCATCAAGGCCAACCCGGCGCTGGCGACCGCGGTGGATACCGCCGCTCACGGTGGCAAGGCTGACGGCAAGATCTCCAGCAACGACCTCAAAGCCTTCGTCAAGAAGATGCAGAGCGAGAGTGACAACGCAGGCAAAGACCTGGCTTCGTATCAGAAGGCCAACCCGAATGCAGACGCGCAGTCGCTGCAGATGGTCATCAGTGCGTCGTTGATGCGCGCCAACTCCCCGATCACCGCAGCGGCCGATCCCAAGCACGCGGCAGGTGCCGACGGCGAAACCAAGATCGACGGTTGCACCGATGCCGCCGGCCTTCAGGCCTTGCAAAAGAACAACCCGGGCCTGGGCAGCGCGCTCAAGCAGGCTGCCAAGACCTGGTCGCAGCCGGGCTTTCTCAACCAGCTCGACCAGGGCGGGTTGTCGGGTCGCGACCTGGCCACCCATGGCCCGGACGGGCTGTTCAACGCAGGCAACATCAGCGGCTGGATCAAGAAACAGGCGCCGACCAACGGCGGCCAATTCGCTGGCATGCTCAGCGACGCCGCGACGATCAACGCGGTGGCCAACACCGACATCAGCAAGCTGGGCAAGGATGTCTTCGACAACCCGCAGAACTACACCGGTGCCCAGAAAGCGGCGGTGATGGTCAAGTTGCAGCAGACCAAAATGAGCGTCGATGCCGGTGGCGATCTGCGCAAGACCGGCGACACCGAAACCGCGCTGAACGAGAAAATCGGCCAGTTGCAAAACGATCCGGACGTGCAGTCGTACCTGTCGCAGGCGGTGCCGAGCCAGGAACGTTCGCTGATTGCCAGCGATCCTGCGCTGAAAAAAGCCGTGTACGACCAGATGCAAAACGTCAACAACGGCCAGGCCCTGCGCAACGACATGAGCACGGCCGACAAGAACAAGTCCAAAGACAGCGCGGCGCCCGACTACAGCAGCGCGGTCAACGGCTTGTCGGCCCAACTGCAACTGCAACGTGACCTGTTGGGCCCGGATGCCAAGGTGCCGACCGCGCAACAGGTGGTGGGCAACCAGCCGGAACTCAAGCATCAGTTGCAAAGCGCCTACCGCGCCAACTTCAGCGAAGGCGGCGAGCTGCACCAACTGCTCGGCCAGAAGAAAGCGGACGCAGGCCAGGCCCTGCAAACCGTGAACGTGCATAAAGCGGCGTACGACGAAGTGCTGTCCGACGACTTCGTGCAGCGCCAGCAACCCAAGTTCGAGCAGGCCACCGCGGGTGAACTGCAGCAGTCCAAGCCGGGTCGCAGCTTCCTGGAAAAAGCCGCCAGTGGCGACACCAGTGCGACAGCCGTGTTGGCCATGACCACCACCGACCGTTTGCAAAACGTCAAGGACAAGGTCGACAACGCCAAAGAGGGCGTCAAAGGGGTCAAGTCGGGCGTTGATGCGGTGCGCGAAGTGGCGGGCCGGGAAGCGTCGGCAGGACTGGGGCGTCTGGCGGCCGGCGCGGCGGTACGTATCGGTGCGGCCGTGGGTGCTGAGGCGGCTGGTGCCGCGGTGGCATCGGCGATCGGTGTCGCGGCAGGTCCTGTGGGCTGGGCCGTCGATGCGCTGTTGAGTATCGGGTTGGGGATCGCGGCCATTGTCGAGGCCGTCAAGAAGCACCAGGCAGCCAAGAAGTTCGATCACAACGTAGACCCGACGCTGGACCAGTTTGGTATCCCACGCCCGCATTGATCCGGCCTCGGCCGGTCAGCAACGCGTGGTTGGCATTCCCAATAACTTTAAAAGAGTGAGCATTTTGTAATTACCTGATGAGCATGGAGGCAAGACCTATGGCTATACCACCGAAAATCAGCTTGACACCCCCTCAAGTGGCGCCCCTGCCGTTTGCGCCCGGAGGGGCCGACCAACACATCCAGATGCAGCCTCTCGGGCATTCTGCGGTGCAAGGCCCGGCCGGTGTCAACGCTGTGCACAACCACCAGGTCCTGATGGACCTGGAGAAAAAAATGGGGGACATTTTTGCCCCCCATGAAACACCCGAGAACAGGGAAGAGCTCGCGGCGATGGTCAAAGACCGCGCCAGTCAATTGCAGCAAATGGGGCAGACCGCCGCCGACGTGGAGCGCTTGCTCGACAAGGCCACACGGATGGACCGTGTGACGTTGCCGGTACAGGGCGCGATTGGTTCGGCGCCCTTTGCCGTGGCGTCGGTGATTCTGGACAAGGTGCCGGGTGTCACGGCCAAGGCGGCCGAGAGTGCGCCTTACACCGGCTTCATTGCAGGGTCCATGTCCGGGGCCGTCGACACCGTGGGCAACGGCATGCTGTCGCGTGCCACCCACGATACGTTCTGGCTCAAGGCGCCGGCCAGTGCGCTGGAGCCGGTGATGCAGCACGCCCAGGCCGCACGCAACGAGGAAACGACCGGCGCACGCGCCGTGCAGTCCGCCGGTGCGTTCCAGACGTTTACCTTGCGTAACATCGCACGCGGGCTGGTGGCGGTTGCCGTCACGGCCACCAAAGGCCCCAAGGCCGCCGCGACAGCCGACACGGTACTGTCTTCGGCGGGCGGCATGGTGGCGGGGGCGGGCTATGCAGGGATCATGCGCAAGCACGATCTGCAGGCTCACCGCGCAGGGCCCGAATACCTGTTCGGGCGCCAGGACTGGAAAAAGCAATACGAAACCCTGAGAGATTGCAGCCCCTCGCGTGACCCGTTGCTCAACGGTGCGAAACGCGTGGCCAAGCTGCCGCTGGACCTTGCCACCGATACCGTTAAATCCCTCGCTGGCGCTGTCACAGGATCCAGCATTGCGGCCAACGGCCTGGCGCTTGGTGGTGGCTTCTCCCTGGCGACCATGACCCGCAGCGCAGTCAAGCAAGCCGCCACTCAAGCCGGGCTTCCACCCGCTGCGGTTGTTGCGGCAGACCACGCCACCAACGTCGGGATGTCGGCATTGACCTTTGGCGCCTACGGGGCCACCGCTGTGTTAAGCGACAAGGCCACCGAAGCCACGGTCAAGATGCTGCAGGAAGAAGTGCCGCCCAAAGCCATGAGCGCGGCGTCGGCGGTGGGTGCAGGCCTTAACGCGGGTGCCAAGATGGCCGGTGATTTGTTGTCCAGCTCGCTTAACGGGCTGGGCACCCTCGCAGGCCACATGGGCGCCGGTACGGGCGCGGAAATGGGCGCCAACGCCGTGGCAGGGCTGGCCAACCAGTTCCGCCAGCGACCGGTGCGCAATAACGGCCCGCAAGGCGATTCGCAAGCGTGACCCCAACCCCGGCGCTAACGCCGGGGATTTTTTTGCGTGCAGCTCAGAGCAGCACCCGGCGTAACCGGCCGCTCAATGGCGCGGCCTGGTCGCCGGTTACCGGCAACGGTCGCCCGACCAGCCCCATGCCCTCGCTGATCAGCACCGCGTCGCCCGCCACGCACAGGTTGGAGGGCGTGTCCAACCCCTGGGCGAGTACGGTCACTTCTCCGGTCTGCAGGTTGCCGCGCAGCAGTCGCCCGGAAAACCGGGTAAAGCCGCCGTGCAAGGTTTCGCCATTCCAGCCCGGTGGCAAGGGTTGTTGCAGGTGGCTGCACAGTTCCAGTACCAGCAGGTCGCCATTGGCCGTCCAGGCAAGCCCGGTGGGCAGTTGCAGGCCGCTGATCACGACCTCGATCTGCCCGCTGGCTGGCATCACCCGGATGACCTGGCCGGCCCGGTCGGCAAAGTCGATGCCGCGCCGAGCCGGTTCGCTGTGCAGTTCGCCGGAGAACAGGCTGATCAGCACCGCGTCTGTCGCCGGTTCATGCACCAGGGTCACGGGCACGGCTTCCTGGCCCTGGGCCAGTTCGGGCAGGTGCACCAAGACGCACTCGTCCTGGCCCTCGCGAAATTCCACCAGTTGATTGGTGTCGGGCTTGACCGCCAGCCAACTGCGGCGCGTGGGGTGATAACACAGTGCGTTCAGGTTGCCGCGGCTGTGAAACACCGGCTCCGGTGGGCAGTGGTTGAGGTCCAGCAGTTTGGAGCCTTCGACGTAGTCGGTCTGGCTGACCAGGCAACGGCCGTCGCCGCAGGCAATGTCCGACAGCCCCATGATTTCATCGCGCAGCATGCGGGCTTGCATGTTCATGGCGCGAAACCCTCGGGCCACGGTTTCGCGTGGCAGGTAGGCGCCCGGGGTGTGCGGATGGGGCCGCAGGTGGCTGATGCGTCCGCTGAAGGGCGAGTCGGCCTGGCCCGAACCTGCCTCGACCAGCAGCAGGCTGCCATCGCTTTGCACGCACGCGCCGCGCGGGTTGAGCAACCCCTCGGCAATCACGGTGGCGGGGCGCAGCGCCAGGGTGGGGTGCGCCGCAATTTGAATGGGCATCGTAGGGCTCTCCTGGGTTATTGCGGCGGTTGCCATGGCTCGCCGGTGAGGTAGGCGCGCAGCAGGGCGCGCTGGCAGGGCGACATCGAACGCACCACCGGCATGAACAGCGTGGTGCCTTTGTAGGTGTCCGAGGTGCGGGCGAGGATGGGGTTTTTCGCGGCCATGATCGCGTCCGGCTGGTTGAGCGGGATATAGCGCGACATGGCCGGAAAGGCCAGGTAGTGAAAGCGCAGCACGTTGGGGTACATCATCGCCCAGGTGACGGTAGTGCCCTGGGGGATGCCAAAGTCGGTCTGCGCGTATTTGCGCAGGTTGGTGAACCAGGCGCCGTTTTCGTCGCCGTTGGCGGTGCAGGTCAGGGCCACGAAACCGGCCTGGGCGGCGCTGCCCGGTGTGAGCGTGACCGGCACGCTGACACTCGATTGCCCGGCCGGGACGGTCAGCGAAGTGGGGAAGGTGATGAAGTCCCAGTTTTGCGGTTGATCGTAAAGCTCTGGCGGGCCGGCCTGCAGCGTGATCGGCGTGGGCCCGGGCACCGGCCCGCCCAGGTAGCGCACTTGCAAGGTGATCGTCAGGCCGTCGGGGTGGTCTTCCAGGTACACGTTGCGGTAATCGGCGTACACCCGGTAGGTCGATTCGACCGCCGCCAGCGTGGTGCCCGCCACGGTGGCGGGTGCAGTGATGGACAGGGGTGAGGTCTGCGCGGCTTGTTGCTGGCTGGCCGTGAGGGGCAGGTCGACGAGGCCGCCATACACGTAGTAGTCCTGCAAGGTGCTGGCCGTGGGGTCCAGGGTGGCCAGCACCGTGTTGCCCGCGTTGATGCTCACCACGCCGTAATTGATGTTGGGCCCAATGGGGCTGGTGATGTCGTCGCGCACGGCGCGGAAGGTTTGCTTGGGGATGACATTGACCATGTCGATGCTCAGCAGGCCGTTGTTGCCCATCACCGCATAAGCGGCGTTGCCCGTGCACGGGTTGACCACTTGCCGTCCCGGCTGGCAACTCAGCGGCTCGCCTGCAAAGGCCGGGGCCAGGGTGCCGATGACCCGGCCGATGCTCGGGTTGGGGGTATAGCGGTTGGCGGCGTAGTCGGCGGTCAGTTGTTCGGTGGTCATCTGCGGGCACATCTCGAACATCACAAACCGCAGCACGATGCCCGTGGCCCCCGGTGCCTGGATGATCGCCGCGAGGCCCGGGCTGTTGGTGTTCCAACTGACGATGCTGCTCAGCGGGAAGGTCAGCTGGAAGGTGCCGCTGGCGTGAAACGAGCCTGGGGCGTCCATTTTTTTGGGCTCCAGCACGCGCCCGGTCACGTCGAAACTGCTGCACACGGTGTCGTGGCGAATCACCAGTTGCGGGTTGTCGAGGCCGCCGATCTGCAGGCCGCCGACAAAAATCTGCGTGGTGGTCGAGGCGGTAGGGTCCAGGTCCACCATCATCGGGCCCGACACCGGGCCTTGCCCGGTGAGCGGGTCTACCGAGCCCAGCAGGTACACCGGCTGGCCGATCAGATCGCCGGTGGTGCTGAGGCTGCCCGGGTTACCCTGCGAGCTGATCAGCGCGTTTTGCATGTCCACCACGTGTTGCCCGTAATGGTTCCAGCCGCCAGCGGTGTAGTAGTTGCCGCTGGGGGTGTTGATCATGTTGTTCAGCTGGTCGTCGCTGTAGCCCTGGGCCTCGGGGGCCAGGGTCGAGGTGGTGAGGTCAAAGAGCGGCCAGTTGTGGTCCGAGCCCTGGGGCAGGGTGGGCGAGTTGTTGGGCAGGCTGACATCGGTGCGGATGCCGCCCCAGAAATTCAAGCGAGGTCCGTTGAAAATGCTCATGGCTTAGTTCTCGTCCTTGATGGCAGTGGCAGCCGGAGGCTGGGCAAATTTGAACAGGTAGGAGTAATCGGACTTGAAGGGGCTCTTCACCGGGGTGGCCATGGAGTGGCAATTCATGCAGCTGCTGTTGGGCTGGATGTAGCTTTCCATGGTCACGTTGGCCGACAGCGCAGGCGTCGGCTGGCCCAGCGGGTTGCTGGGGTTGTCGGGCATCAGCGGGCGCTGGGTGGTGATGAGCTGGTAGTACTTGAGCACGCTGTTGGAAAGCCCGGGTTCTGCCTGGTACTGGGCGTTGATGCCCGCGGTGACGGCGGCAATCGGTGTGACCCGGTTCAGCGGATTGGGGGTCTTGAACGTGGTGCCGGCCTTGGGCACGCAGACCAGGTGCGCGCCCTGGGTCTGCCAATTGCAGGGCGACTGGTTGAGGGTGTCGGCGGGGGCATTGGGGTTGAAGTAGGCGTAGTTGACGCCCTGGGCGGGTTGGTCGAGCCACTGGTTGCCGGCCTGCACCTTGGGCGGCACGTTGTCGATGTGCTCGAACGTCGACCAGATCCACTGCGGGTAGCCATTGGCCTTGGTGATCAGGTGCAGGCCCACCAGGCCCAGATAGGCCTCGGTAACACCCGTGCGTTGGCCCTGGTCATTGAACGTGGCCACGCGGGCGAATTGGGTCAGGTAGTGGCTGGCGTTGTCCGCAGGCGTAAGAATGCGCCAGCTCGACTTGACCTCGATGACCCCGTTGGGAAAGCGGATGTTATTGGCCTTGGAGACGATATTCGCGTTGTAGAACGTGTTGGCCACGATGTAGTTGTAGGAGGTTTCGTTGGCCGAGATGTCGTAGTAGGTCGGGTTGCCAGCCTGGTCGATCAGCCAGCCGCCCACGGCCTGGTCGATGGCGGTGACCAGGCTGGTGTTTTTCAGCGCGGCAATATTGATGATGCCCAGGGTCTTGGCGAGCAGCGGGCTGTTCCACGGGCCCGGGTTCGCGGCTTGTGGCAAGAAGATTTCCTCCACGGTCTTGTAGGTTTGCCACACGGTGTAGCCCCCGGCGCCTGGTGCGCGAGAGCAGTCGGGGACACCGCGTTGGCCCTGTTGCGCGGGCCAGTTCAGGGCGACGAAAAGCTGCCAGCTGTATTGGTCGAACTGATCCTGGCCAGCGCTGGCGGCCGGTGCAGTGGCGGGGGCTGGCAGTTGAGATTGGCGGCCACGGCCAGGGGCGCGGGGTGTTCCCGGGCGAGCGCAGGCAGGCTGGCCAGACCCAGTAACATCACGGAAAAACAAAGCAGAGTTTTCATGGCGATTGATCCTTGTCCGTCAGGGTTTGCGCTTCATGAGGGTGTTCCACTGGGCGTTGTGGCCATTGCTTTGCGACGCCGGGGGCTCGAACAACTGGCACGGTGGCGGGTTGGACGGGCACATGGCGGCCACCTTGTCCCAGGTCTGCGCCGGGACGGGTTGGGCGATGCGAAAGTTCGTGTAGTTCTGGCTGACGATGGGGGCGTTGGCGATGCTGGCGTCCCCGGAAAAGAAGAACGACTGCGGTAGCCGATAAGGCGGTTTTCCCGAGGCCTGTTTGTTGAAGGCATACCCGAACAGCACCGGCCCCGACGGCGAGTCAAGCTCTAGCGCATAGGCCTGCACACTGGCCCCCAGGTGCTGGCTGCGCGTGGCGCTGTAGGGCAGGTGCTGGATGAAGTCCTGCCGGGGCGGGTGGTTCATCGGCGAAAACAGGCAGCACGCTGGCATGTCCTTGGGACGGTCTTGCGGGTAGGTGAGAAAGTAGGCCTTGTTGCCCAAGGACACGAAGGAGCAGGTGTAGTGGTTGTTTTTGATCGGGAAGATCGGCAGGCAGTACTGTTCGTAGTGCTCCATCATCGCGCCAAAGCCGTCACCGTCTGGCGGAATATAAGTGGTGTCGTAATAGCTGGTGCCCCGTGAGACGGTGTAGTCCGAAGGCGTGAGGGTGCTGGGCGGGTTGCTGTAGGGCGGCGGGTTTTTCTCATAGTTGTGCATGACCCGGTACTGGGTCCAGTCGCTGATCCAGAACGCCGGGAAAAACGGGTCGGACGGGTCGGTGGGCGCGCGGGTAGCGATGCAGTTGCCGTTCTGTTCATTGCAACCTGCGCTGTTGTGCACGCCCATGGTGAAGTACACAGCGCCGCTGGGCTGCCCGGCCAACACAGACGGGCTGAGCAGCAGCATCAACAGCAAGAACCGGCGCAAAAGAGCGATTTTCATATGACACTCCTGTGAAGTGCCGGGTGACGGGGCGTCACCCGGTGGTCCTGCTTCAGACGGGAGGCTCAGGCCTGTGGGACGTCGCCCGGGCCGAGCGGTCTTGGGGGGTAGTTCTTTTTCACCAGTGCCCGGGCCCACAGCTCCAGGACCGCGCGACGGCTTTGTGGCATGTCCCGCGTGATGGGCATGGCCAGGGTGCTTTCCTCCTGATAGGGCTTGCTGATCAGCACGATCAACTGGTCGACGGCGCCTTCGATACGCTCCAGCGAATTGAGCGGCATGTACTTGCTCATGATCGGGTACAGGTAATAGAACGGCTGCAGGATGCGCGGGTAGATGAACGTCTCCCAGATGATCACGCGGGCTTGGGTGAGGTGGCAGATCGGATTCCACGCCTCGATAAACGCTTGCACCAGGTGCGGCTCCTGCGGCAACACGCGCAGCGGCGCCAGGAAGTCGGTGAACGCCTGCGAGAGCGGGAAGCTGAAGGGAACGGCTGGCGGCGTCTCGTCTTCCTGCACAAAAAAACGCAAGGTCGGAAAGCCCGGCGCTTGCGCGGTGACGGTCAGGAGGGCGATGCCTTGGGCGTCGGTCTGTATCCGCGTCACGCTGTAATTGACAGGGCTTTCATCGGCGTTCTGCAACGTGCCTTGCAGGGGGATCGGATCTTTGAACTTCAGGCAGGGGCTCAGGGGGACGGCGGCCGGGGTCGACAAAAATTGCGCGTAGCTCACCGGCTCCTCGGCGTCGGAGGCGACAGCGAGCCGGGTGGCCATGAGCTGGCGGCCAGTGCCTTCGGTCACGTGACGGGCCAGGGTGGCGGCGCCGCGAAACTGCGGCAGGTTGGCGTTGTTTAGGGTGCGGTTTTTGGGGTGGTCGTAAAACAGCGTGAAGTCGGCCGCGTTGCTGAATGTCAGGTAATAGTCGGTGGTGCACAGCATGTAGGCGTTGGCGTATTCGGCCACCCACAACACGGTGCCCGCGGGGGCGGGGGCACCGTCCTGTTGCACCATGATCTGCAAGGTCTTGGTGTCGCCGACGTCGATGAAGCTTGCGCTCTCGACCACCTCGGCGGTCCACCGCTGCTGGACGGCGGCGGTCACCGGCGTGTCCCCGATCAGCCGCAGTTCCAGCGGGCCAGTGGCTTTCAGCGTGTTCTGCGCGTCGCTGCCGAGGGGCAAGTCGAGAATGCCCGAACGTTGGTCGAACGCGCTCTGTTGGTACTGCTCAAAACCAAAGCGTGCCAGCTCCTTGAAGGCGCCGTCCTGGCGCACACCCACCTGGTAGGTGCCCGCCTGGTACTTGGCCGCCACGGGAATGGGGGCTGTCTTGTCCACGGGGTAGAACGGAAAGGTGTTGGCCAGGTCCAGCGACAAGGTCGTGTCGTGCACCTGCGCCGAGATCACCCCCAGTTGCACCGGGTTGTCCGGGTCTGGCGTGGCTTTGCCGATGGGCACGGGGCTGGCGGGCACCAGGCGCTGGCCCGCTGGAGCGGTGGGGAATTCGCCCTCGAACCACAGGCCCACTGTGCCGACCGTGCGGCTGTAGGCCGGGTTGAAGAAAATATCGCCCACGTTCGCCAGGCCATCGCGGTACATTTTTTCGACTTGCGCCTGGGCCTGGGGGGTGGAGGTGTGGGTGTCGATGGGCGGGTAGTTGTTGAGGATGCCGTTTTTGTCATAGACCGTCAGGTACGTGGAAAACCGCAACATCAACCCCTTGGCGTTTTGTTGCTGCATCTGTGCCTGGAGGTTTTCCAGCAGGGCCGAGTCGCCCAGCGCCCATTCCAGGTTTTCCTTGGGAAAGCAGGTCTGCCAGGTGGTGGTGACGTAGCTCAGGCCGCCCAGGTTCGCCCAGTTGAAGTTCAAGAAGCGGTCGAGCATGCGGTGCTCGCGGTTGAGCGTCAGGCCGCACTGGGTGTCGCCCAGGATCAGCTTGTCGAAGTACAGCGCGGTGAACGCGTTCTGCCATGGGCTTACGTCCACAAAACGCGCCGGGGTCTGGGCGTTGCTGCCAAACGGGTTGCCGACCAGTTGGAAGACCTGGTCGATCAGCGGGTCCTGGCCCACGTAGCCACCGCCGGGCAGTTCGCCGCCGGTGATCACCGAGCGAGTCTGGTTGTAGTTGACCGTGCCGCAGGCGTTGTCGCCAAACAGGTTCCATTCGCCGGGAATCACCGGTGCTTGGATCTGCTTGGCGTTGCCCGGCACCTGCATGACGTAGGGCGGTATTTTGTCGACCGCCAGCGGCGCGATCGTCCAGGGCATCAGGGTGCTGGCGGCGTTTTCGGGGGTGATGCCAAAGGCCTTCAGGAACGGCCAGTTCATCTGCATCTTCACCGCGTCGTAGAGCGGGAACATGTCGTTGTTGTTGGCGGTGGGCGGGTTCCAGAAAAAGTGGCCGCCCAGGTAGATGCGCGGGAAATTCAAGACGCTCATGTCATTCTCCTTGACGGTGCCACTGGGCGCGTTTGAGCGACCAGACAAAATCCAGTTTGCGGTAGCCGGTAAAGTCGGCCTCCGGCAGCAGGGCCGTGGGGTACACGATGCCGCCCTGCTGGTTGAGGGCGAAATTGAAATAGCCGTCTTTTTTCGAATACGCCGCCGTACTGTGGCAGGCGAAGCACGACGACTGGCTCTGGAACACCGACTCCAACTGCGAGTTGGCCAACAGCGTCGGCGTGGTGCCGGACTGCACACCGATCAGCTCGTACTGCGCCAGGGCGGGAAACGCCGTCTGAAAAGGCGTGTTCGCCGATTGCGCGGCCGCGGTCGGGCCGGTGTCGTTGGTCATCGGCGTGGGCGGGATCGCGTTGGTCACGGTGTACTTGCCGTTGTTGCGGTTCTCGAAGGTGGTCCAGACCCACCCGGGGTTGAGCTTGTTGATCACATGCAGGCCGCTCAACGCCGCATACCCCACCTGGTACGTGGTGCCTTGCTGGTAGTAGGTCTGGGCGATGTAGTAACCGTCGTTGGCAAGTTTTCGCTGGTAGGCCGTGTCGTTGCCGATCCACAGCCAGGCGGCCTTGAGCTCCCAGGCGGTGGACGGAAAGTCCAGGTCGCTGGTCAGCGCCTCCTGGCCGTCCACGTTGTAGACCTGCCGGGCCACGATGTAGCTGAAGGTGTCTTCACTCATCAGCAACTGGAAGCGCACCGGCTGGCCTTTTTCGGCCGTGGGCACCTGGCCGCCCATTTCCACGATCAGGCCGTCGACTTGCTGCGTGGCGTTGAGGTTGTGGAACGTGCGGTCGGGGTTCATGCCCAGTTTCTGGGCCTGTTGCAGCACGGCGGCGGGCACCGGCGGGCTCTCGTTGTAGGGCAGGGGTTTGCCGCCGTTGCTCAGGTAGACCTGATCGGACGGCTTGAGGGTTTCCCAGACCCGGTTGGCAGGTTGCGTGGTATCGGGCTGGTTCAGGCAGGCGAACCAGTTCCAGGCCAGTGTCTCCGGGCCTTGGGTGAACGCGGCCCGGGTGGCGTCGAGGTTGCCCCCAAACTGCAGGAACTGCGTGCAGTCGAAGGTGTTGGTGTTCCCGGCCTGGGCCAAACCGGCCACGGCACTCAGAACGGTTAAGGAAATGGCGCGCCGCATGGAAGCTCCTTGGCATTGGCCAGGTCGGTGTGTGGGTGCCCCAGAAAGTGTTGCAGGAGCAGTTGCTTCACTGCCGTTGCCGCCAGTTGCGGCGGTAACGCCAGATCACAATTGGTGATGAGCAGCGGGCCGGTGTGCGCGCTTTCGGGCAGGCGGCCATGGCTGCCACGGACCAGTGACGTGTCGAGCGGGATCAGGTCCATGTAGTAACGAAAGCCGAGCTTTTTTTGCAGCAGGCGGCGCGCCACTTTGAGGGTGGGAAAGCGGATCGCCGGGTCGATGAACAACTCCAGCGGGTCGTAGCCGGGCTTGCGGTGGATGTCCACGGTGCGCGCGAAGTCGGGCGCCTTGCGGTCGTCGAACCAGTAGTAGTAATCGAACCAGTAACCGGCCTCGGCCACGGCCACCAGCTCGCCACTGCGCGGGTGGTCCAGCTGCCAGGCCCGTTGCGCGGGTTTGTCCAGCACCTGCTCGATGCCGGGCTGGCGTTGCAACAAGGCTTTGACGCGGGGGATGTCGTGCGCGTGCTTCACATAGACGTGCGCCACCTGGTGGTCGGCCACCGCAAAGGCCGCGCTGGCGCCGGGGTCGAGCAGTTCCCAGCCGAGTGACTCACGCACTTGCAACAGGCCTTCATTGCGCAGTACGCGGTTGATCGACACGGACTGGCTGACCGCTTCGATCCCGTACTCCGAGAGCAGCATCACTGCCGCTCCCTGCGCCTGGGCAAAGCTCAACAGGCGGCCCACTTCATGGTCGATCGCGCGCACTTGCTCGCTCACCTGTGGGTGCTCAGGCCCGTATTTTTGCAAGCAGTAATCCAGGTGCGGCAGGTAGATCAGTTGCAGGTGGGGCCGGTTGATGCCGAACTCGGCCAGGGCGCAATCGACGATCCAGCGGCTCGACGCAATGCCCGCCGCCGGCCCCCAGAAACCCGGGAATGGGAACTCGCCAATCTGTTGTTCGATTTGTGCGTGCAACGACGCTGGCGACGAATACAGGCCAAACACCTTGCGCCCGTCGGCCGGGTAATGCGGGCGCGGCGTGATGGCGGCGTCCACGTCGGCGTGCATGTTGTACCACCAGAACAACTGGCTGCAGCGAAACCCGGGCAGCTCGCGCTTGAGCGTGTGCCAGACTTTTTCCCCTTCGACCAGGCTGTTGGGTTGCAGCCAGAAACGCACCTCGGCCTGGTCGCGAAAGTACCAGCCATTGCCGACGATGCCGTGCTCGGAGGGTGGGCGGCCGGTGAGGATCGAGGCCTGTACCGTCGAGGTGACGGCCGGAAACACCGGTTGCAGGCTGGCCATCTGGGCGGTCTTGAGCAGCGCATTGATGTGCGGCGTTGCATCGCCCAACAGTGCAGGCGTGAGCCCGACCACATTGATCAACAACAGCGGCTGTTCAGAGGGCATACGCGCGAGCCTCCAGCCTGGGGGCCTCTAACAACTGGCGCTGGCGCAACTGGTCCTCGACCCATTGCAGTTCGGCAGCGATGCCCAGGAGTTGCGCGTGTTCGGTGTCGGGGCGCAGGGGCGCGGGCAGCACGCCCCAGCTGTAGGTTTCCACCTCCAGCACCGGGCGAAAATCGGCGTGGCGCGCCATAAAATCAAAGGTCTGCGCCAAGGCGTGCTGAGTGCCGCACAACTCGGGCAACAGCAACCGTTCGCTGAACAGCGGAATGTGAAAATGAATCCTCAGTTCGGTGTAGCGCTGCGCCGGGTGTGCGCAGGCGCTCAGTGCGGCGGGCAGGTCTGGCCAGGCCACCCTGCGGCCCTGTGCATCGCGGGCTTTGACCTGGTGCAGGTAGGTGGTTTCGGCAAAGTCGCCCAGGGTGTCGAGCACCTGGGCGCGTCGTGTTTGATCGTCAAGCGGCAGGCGACAACTCAAGGCATTCGACAATTGCACCTTGCCCACCGGCACGCCCGCCTCGCGCAGCCGACTCAGCGACAGGTCGCAGTCTTCAAACATCACCGCCTGGTGGCACACGTCAAAACACAGGGCCAGATGGGCATGGTGCGGGTCGCAGGCTTGCCAGCGCTGGAAGAATGCGATGGCCTGGTCGGTGTTTTCCAGCACGCAGTCGGGCTCCATTTCCAGGCACACCACGATGTGCTTGCCGCTCTCGCGGTGCAGCGCGGCCAGTTCGGCGGTGAGCTGGCGCAGGTGCGCGTCGGCCTGTGTTTGCAGGGCCGCGTTCCAGGTGGCCGCGTAACCGAACGGCACGCTGGAAATCACCCCGCGCGGGCAGTCCGGCGGCAGGGCCTGGGCCAGAAACCGCGCCAGGTCCAGGGTGTACGCCAGCCGTTGCGGCTCGGCCCAGCTGGGCCGATACACCTCGGCTTTTACCGCGCCCTGATGAAACTCGCCGTAGGGGAACCCGTTCAGCGACGTCAGGCGCAGGCCGCTGCGGCGCAGCAGCGCCATGAAGGCTGCGCGGGCCGCCGGTGCCTGCAACTCACGGGCGGCGTGGGCACAAATCCACAGCCCGCTGTCTTGTTCGTGCAGCCCGCGCAACACGCGCACGCCCTGAAAATGCCGATCGACGGAGGCACGCAACCCGGCCAGGTCGGCGGTGGGGTGCACGTTGCTGCAATAGCCCAGTTGTGTGGCGGACCATCCCGCGCCGCCGCTCATTTGACCACCGGTTCCTGGCCACGCAGGGCCGAGTTTTCCTGCCACTGGCGGCGCTGGTCGATGGGCAGCGGGGTGCTTACCAGGGTTTTGTCGAGCTGGCCGCTTTGCGCGAAAAAATCCACCGGGTTGTGAAACAGCACCTGTTCGACCTGTGCGCTGCAAAAGCCTGCGGCCAACATGGCCTCGCCGGTCTTGGGCACCTTGAGCGGGTCGCTGATGCCCCAGTCGGCGGCGCTGTTGACCACCATTTTTTCGGTGCCGTATTCCTTGAGCAGCGCGACCATGCGCTGCTCCGACATCTTGGTATTGGGGTAAATCGAATGGCCGCGCCAGCAATCGGTTTCCAGCACCAGCGGCAGGGTCAGTTCGTTGAGGTGGTCGATGATCACCAGGTGCTCGGCAATCCCCACTTCGCGGATCACGGCCAGGGTGCGCCGGGTGCCGCCGATCTTGTCGCGGTGCGGGGTGTGCACCAGCACCGGCAGATTGAACTGCTTGGCCAGTTCCAGTTGGGCGGCGAGGAAGCGGTCTTCTTCGGGGGTGATGTCGTCGTAGCCTATTTCTCCCACGGCCACCACGCCGTCCTTGACCAGGTAGCGCGGCAGAATTTCCAGCACCTCATTGGCCACCGACAGGTCGTTGGCCTCCTTGGGGTTAAGGCCGATGGTGCAGAAGTGATGGATGCCGAACATGCTGGCGCGAAAGCGTTCCCAGCCCAGCAGCGTGTCGAAATAGTCGACGAAACTACCGACGCTGGTGCGCGCCTGGCCCTGCCAGAACGCCGGTTCGATCACCCCGGTGATGCCGGCGGCGGCCATGTTCTGGTAGTCGTCGGTGGTGCGGCTGACCATATGAATATGCGGATCGAAGTACTTGGGCATGGGAAATCCTCGTCAAGGGTAGGGCGTGGTGGTGCCGCGCTGCGCTCAGGTGTCGGTCAGAGGCGCGTGCCATTCCGGCGGCAGGCGTTGCTTGCGGTTGAGGCCGAGCAGGCGCAGCGTTTGCGCAGGGCTCAGCAGGCGAAAGGCGATGGCGCAGGGCAGCCCGGCAGACACTGGCCGGTGGGCGGCGAGCTGTTCGTCCAGCAGGTCCAGGGCCAGTTGGTTGAGGGCCACGCTGTGACGCTGCGCCAGGCCCCGCAGGTGCCGGATGTCCAGGCCCATGCCCAGGGCCTTGAGCACGAGTTGGTGGAACGCCCGCTCGGGGTAATGCCGGGCGGGGTAATCGGTGTGCAGGGCGAGTGCGGCGAACACGTGGCTGTTGCTGGTGCGCCCGGCCTGCAAGGCCAGCTCCACGCACAACCCGGTGCTGTCGAGTGTGTCGAGGGCGCTGAGCAGGGCGATTTTCTCTTGGTCGTCACCCCACAAAAACAGTTGGCGCAGCAACGGCGCCTGGGCAGCGGCCGGGCTGTGCTCCACGGTCTGGGCCAGCAGCAGCGCCCGCGCCGACGGCAGGTGCTCGGCGGGCAGGTGGCGCGCGCACTGGGCGCTCAACCGCGCGGCGGTGGTGGCGTCGGGCTGCGCGGCCAGGTGTTCCTGGGCCTGGCGCCACCAGATGAGGGTGTGGTTGTCCAGTGAGTGGATGAGGGCCTGATGCTGCGCCACGAGGCAGTCGTGACGCAGCTGGAGCGCCGTCGATGGCGCGGCAGTGACGTCCGTGTTCATGTGGGTTTGATCCAGCGTTGAAAGTGGGGAAGCAGGAAAAACACGCTGACGCACACCAGGCTGCCCAGCGGCTGATCGGCCACCGCCAGCACCAGGGCATCGAACAGCGGCAGCGCCGCCAGGCCTGCGCCGATAAAGGCGCGTACCTGGCGATGGCGCGGGTCGGCCAGGTGACGCCAGTAGTGCCAGCCCAGCCAAGCGAGCCACAGCAACAGCACCGGCCAGAACCACACGCCGGTGGCATAAAAGGTCAGCGCCAGCGGGCTCAGCATCAGCAGCAACGGCACGCGGCTGAGCACGTGGTTGCGTTGTTCCTGGCGTGCCAGGTAGGTGAGGCCGCTGATGTACACGCCCAGCAGCACCGCGCACAGCCAGATCGGTTGCGCAGGCACCGCCAGGCTGGCGGCGGCGGTGAGGTACAGCGCCGAGCGGCACGCGCCCATCAGCCACACGCTGTGGGCGTATTTTTTGTGCAGCAGGTTGTAGCAGACGATGCAGCCGGTCAGCAGGACCGCGCCCGCCAGCAGCCAGTGCGGCTGGTCGATCACGCGGCTCAGGCCCAGCACGGCTGCGCAGGCCAGGGCCAGTAACAGCAGCGTGGCCAGGCCCACTTGCTGGCGGCTCACCAGGCCCAGGGTGATGGGCCGCGGGTTGTGGTGTTGCCGGTCCCAGTCGGCGTCCAGCAGGTCGTTGAGCAACATACCGGCCAGGTACAACAGCGACAGCGCACACAGCAACAACCCCCACACCAGCGACGACGGCGGCGCCAGCGCCCCGGCACTGCTGGCGAGCAACGCGGCGGCCAGGGTGTTGGTCCACACGGTGGGCAGGTTGGACACCCGGCCCAGGGTCAGCCAGGTTTTCAGGGTGCCTGGTGGTGGGTTCATGATGCGCAACCTTCACTCAAGGCCAGGGCCGGGGCGGCGCGGCCAGACAGCCGTGCGAGCGCTTGCTCCATGCCGGCCGTGTCGATTTCATGCAGGTCCACCGACTCGCCGATCCGGTTGAGCAGGGGGATGGAAAGCTGCCCGCCCAGGTGCTGGCGGAACTCCTCCAGGCCCTGCAATACCTGTGAGCGGCCGTGTGCGTCTTTAAGACCCAGCTCCGGCGGGCACAGGTTGAAACCCAGCCGGGTCAACAGACCCAGGACGCGCTCGGTGTCGCCATCGCTCAACAGGCCCAGCCCGTTGGCGTAGAGGCCGTCGAGGGCTATGCCCACTGCCACGGCTTCACCATGGCGCAAGCGGTGGTGGCTGAGGTTTTCCAGTTTGTGCGCGGCCCAGTGGCCGTAATCCAGCGGGCGGCCGTTGCCGCGCTCGAACGGGTCGCCCGCCCCTGTGATGTGGGCCAGGTGCAGCTCGGCGCAGCGGCGGATGGCGTAGCGGCTGGCCGGGTGATCGAAGCAGGCGAGGGCGTCGGCCTGCTGCTCCATCCATTGGAAAAAGGCCTGGTCTTTGATCAACGCCACTTTGACCGCCTCGGCGAGCCCGGCGATCTGGTCGCGGTGGCTCAGGTGGGTCAACAACTGGAAGTCGTTGATGACCGCGGTGGCGGGGTAAAAGGCGCCCAGCAGGTTTTTCTGGCCGAAGGCGTTGATGCCGTTTTTCACGCCGATGCCCGCGTCGTTCTGCGCCAGCACGGTGCTGGGCAGACGGATCAGGCGAATGCCGCGGTGAAACGTGGCGCAGGCGTAGCCCACCGCATCCAGCACCGCGCCGCCGCCCAGGGCCAGCACGTAGCAGTGCCGGTCGAGCCCGTGCTGCAGCATGTCGGCGTAGAGCCGTTGCAACACGTTGGCGTCTTTGCTCAGCTCCCCGGCGGGCACCGCGATGGGCGCGGCCAGCAACTGCAGGTCTGCGGCAAACGCGGCGAAGTAGGCGTTGACCTGTTCTGCCAAGTGCGGCGCGCTGTGCAGCAGTTGCTCGTCGGCAAACACCAGTACCGTCACCCGGCCATTGTGCTGGGCGGTGAGCTGGTGGTGCAGGCAGGGGTTGAGCGGGTCGAACAGGTGGTCGGTAAACACCACGGGGTAGTCATAGCGGACCTGAAAGCGCCCGCGCAGGGGTTGGTCGGCGCGGTGGCCGCGCAGGGTTTTGAACAGGCTGACACCTGCGATAAACACCCCGGGCAGCACCATGCTTGCAAGCAGTGTCACCAGCAGGGCGTTTTCTGCCACCAGCCAGCTGCCGATCGCACTGTAGACCAGCGCCAGGCCCGCGTTGGCCAGCGTGGTGACCAGCAAGAACGCGCGCAGCGGGTAGCGTTGCATGCCCGCTGCCACCACCGAGGTTTCCGCCAGCACCGGCACGCCGCGCAGGCAGACCAGCGACAGGGTGTTCAAGCGGTAGGCCCATTGCCCCGCTTGGCGCTGGTGCAGGCCAAGGCGCCCGGACAGCAGCCGAAAATAGCCCGCCCCCAACGCATACCCCAACCTGGCGCCCAGGCACAGGCCGATGAAAATCACCAGGTAGCCGCCCAGGCTGCCCAGCATCGCCACCGCCAGCAACGCGACCATGCTGGAAGGCACCGGCAGCATCACGTCGAGCGCCAACAGGGCGATCAGCAACAGCGCCACGTTGAGTTTTTGCGCGGGCGTTTCAGGCAGGTACAGGGTGAGGTAGGCGAGGACGTCCTGAATCTGTTGTTCAAACAACAGGAAACTGGCGACCACCAGGGCCGAAAAACACACCAGTGACAGCCAGAAGTATTCGGCTGGGCCTGTTTTCGAAAACGCACGAAACCACCGGCTGCGCTTCATCAAGCATCCCTTTTTGAGTGTTATGACTGAGTTCCGTTTCAGTAACTAAGCACAGCGTCTTAGGGGTGTTCAGGCACGGGGGCTCCGGCCCGAAAGGCGGGTGTTAGAGGCGACCGGCTAAGACTGTCATGAAACTAGACGGTTGTGGTTGTTTTGCAAGTTTGTTGGGAATTGAAGTTTTAAAAGGGCGTTTGATGACGGGTAGGTAGAACGGCTGATTAGTGTTTTTATGTTTGATTACAGGGGGTTGTGATTGTAGTGGGCTGGATGGATTTTTAAGTGGAGTCATTCTCAACAAGTTGAATGGCTAACTTTATTGGGATTTGTTATTTGCGTTATTGCAACTGGCTATAAGATTTTTTTGTGCTGTTTAGTCTGTGTTGTCGGACTTTAAACAACGGGCCGTTCCTGTGTGTCGCACTGACTTATTCGTGGCGTGCGGGGAAGTTTGTGTGAGAGGGCAATACTTCAACAGTGCCACCCGCGGCGGGGCGGCGCTGCTGTGTTTAACCCATCAGGTCGGAAACGTCACGGCGTGCCCGGGTGCGGTGGCGGGTAGTCCCCCGTCACGTCGAGTGCCTTGGCGTAAGGTCCGTCCCACAGCTGTTGGTGCAGGGCTTTGACGCGCTGGGCCATGGCGGCGTCGCGCATCACCACTTCCAGGTTGCGCGAGTTGTCCAGGTAGCCGCCCAGCCAATTGCTGGTGCCCACCCAGGCCACTTGGCCGTCGATCTCCAGGGTCTTGCTGTGGATGACCCGGGCGTAGGGGATAAACCCCGATTTGGCCGGCGGCAGGGTCACGATTTTGACCTGGACGTTGGGCAGCACGGCCAGGCTTTTGAGGTAAGGCAGCTCCAACGCCTCGGTGTTCCAGTGCGACACCATCAACTTCACCGACACCCCACGCGCCGCCGCCGCACGCACGGCGTTGTCGATCACCGCGTAGTACGGCCGGGTGTGGTCCGGCCCGTAGGACAGCGGCGCATAGTCGAGCAATTGCACGCGGATTTCCTGTTTGGCCTCCCCCAGCAGGCGTGGCAGTTCCTGCTGCGAGTCGCCCACCCCCGGCGGGTTGTAGCGTTGCGGGCTGGCCACCAGGTAATTGCCGCTGCGCGGCGGCGGGTTGCCAGCGGCGGGCAGGGGCACGGGTTTGCCAGCGGCCAGCGCGGCCTGGGCTTGCCAGTCTTGTTCAAAGATCGCCTGGGTCTGGGCCACGACGGTGGCGTCATGGATCAGCAGGCCGGTTTCGTGGATGTGTTCCAGTGAGCGCCAGTCGAAGTTCTGGCTGCCGATGAAGGCCTGCTTGCCATCGACCACCATGTATTTGGCGTGGATGATCCCGCCGCTCAGCTTGGCGTAGGGCAGCACGCGAAACGTCAGGTTGGGGATGGCGCGCAGGCGGTCCAGGGTGGCGGCGTCCGACAGCTTCAGGCCTTTTTCTTCCAGCAGAAAGCGGATCTTCACACCGCGTTTACCAGCGGCTTCCAGGTGTTCGATCACCGTGTCCATCACCGAGCCTGGATGGTCGGCGGCGTAGAACTGGCCGATGTCGATGCGCTGTCGGGCGCTGTCAAACAGGTTGATCCACACCGGGCCCGGCTGGCGCAAATCGGCGGTGGCGAGGTCGGTGTCTACCGGCACGGTGTGCACCAGTTCAAACCCCGGGATTGAAAAGTCCGCCTGAACCAGCGGACTGACCAGCAGGCTGGCGAGGCCTGCGCTGCACAGGGCAAGGCCTGCACGTGGGAATCTCAACGATAGGGGCATGGGCGTCTCGTCAGCAAAGAAGAATCGGTGACCACCACGGGCAAGCCCAACCCCACCCGGTTGCGAGCGGTGAGCCCGTTCAACGGCTGGAACGGGCTTGCCTGCGTGGGGTCATGCCGTACGGCTGTGCAGCGGGGTGGGGGCCCGGTGCGGGACTTCACCCTGGAGGCGGGCGCCACTGGCGGCGCGGATCAGCAGGATTTTCAGCTGGTCGTTGATGCGCTCCAGGCTGTCCTGGAAGAAGTTGTGGAACACCACGCAGAACAGCGCGATGGCAATCCCCAGGCCTGTGGCGAACAGGGCCGTGCCGATACCGGCGGAAATCTGCCCAGGGTCCGACACCCCGGCACTGGCCAGCGCCTTGAAGGTGTCGATGATGCCCAGGATGGTGCCCAGAAGGCCCAGCAACGGGGCGGCGGTGGTGATGGTTTCGATGATCCACAGGCTGCGGGCCAGCGGTGCGCGGGACTTGAGGTACTGGGTTTCGATCTCGTCATCGAGCTCTTTGCGCGAGCCGTTGGAGGCCTTTTGCGTCAGGATCGCCTGCGCCATGTTCAGCGCCAGGCCGTCACGGCGGGTCAGGGCCTGGGGCAGGTCGCGCTCGCTGTGCACCTGGCTGCCCAGGGCGTCGATGAGGGCGCGTGCCTGGCGGCGTACGTAGGCGAAATAGATGCCGCGCTCGATGGCGATGAAAATCGCGATCGCCATGGCCGCATACATCACATAAAACGTGATCTGGTGGAGCGTGTTCATGTCCATGTCGCATGACCTCTCAGGGTGAAAATCAGAAATTGGCTTCCAGGGAAACGGTCACGGTGCGGTCCAGGCCCACGATGTAGCTGGGGCTGCCATCGCGAAAGCCGCTGTAGGTCGCCGAGGTGGTCTTGGTGGTGTAAACGCCGTCCAGGTATTTTTTGTCGAACAGGTTGTCGACGTTCAGGCGCAGGGTCGCGCTCTTGACCACTTTCTTGTCCACGGGCAGGTAGATACCGGCGCCGAGGTTGAACACGGTGCGCCCGGAAATGGACTCGTCGTTGGTCAGGTCGCCGTAGAGCTTGCTGGTGTACTTGCCGCCGAAGGTGCCGTAGAAGCGCCCGTCGTCATAGCCGATGTTGGCCGCCAGCATGTTGGTCGGCACGTTGGCGAACTGCTTGCCTTCGGTGGGCAGCACCACAGCTTTGCCCGCGTTGTAGACGGTCAGGTCGTCCTGCTGCTCGGCCTTGGTGTAGGTGTAGGAGGTGTAGTAGTTGAAGTGGTTGGGCAGCAAGCCGCTCCATTCCAGCTCCAGGCCTTTGTTGGTGACGGAGCCTGCGTTGAAGTCGGCGGAGTCGCCGTTGCTGTCGAGCGACGACACCTGGCGGTTCTTGAATTGCATGTAGAACAGGGTGGCGGCCAGGGTCATGTCCTGGGTGGTGTAGCGCCAGCCCAGTTCCTGGTCCCAGCTGGTTTCCGGCTTGGCGTCCAGGGAGCCGACGCCTTTGTCATAGAGCACGTAGTTTTGCGGCACGCGCATGTTGCGGGTCAGGTTGTAGAAGAGTTGGTCGGTGTCGTCGAGCTGGTATTTCACGCTCGCGTTGGGCAGCAGTTTGTTATAGGTCTTGCTGGCCTTGCCGGGTTGTTCGGTGAGGCTGCCGTGGTTGGTGCCTTCACGCTCGACGTTCATGTACGCCAGGCCCGCCACCACGGTCCAGTCGGGGTTGATGTACCAGGTGTCCTGGGCCCAGACCTTTTGGGCCGGGGTCACGGTGTAGCGGTCGCGGCCCTGTACGGTGTTGCCGTTGGCGTCGACCACCGCGCTGCCATCAGGCCAGGTGTCGGTGGGCTTGCCGTCGCTCTTGAGGGCGATGAAGGGTTGGGTCTGGCTCTGGCGCGCACGCTCGTACCAGTAGCCGAATTGCAGGCTGTGGTCGCCCAGGTCCCAGTTCAGTTTGGTGGTGATGCCCGGACGCCAGGTCTGGGTGCGCGAAGGGCGGTAGTAGACGCCGTTGTTCGGGGTGCCGTCGGCGTTGTACTGGGCGGCGGTCGGCAGGTTGCCCAGGTCGAACACGCCGCCCTGGTTCGAGCCGCGGTTGAGCGCATAGCTCGATGAGCCCACGCCGCTGCCGTTGCCCCAGTAGTAATACGGGATCACGGACAGGGCCAGGTTGTCAGACAGTTTGTACTGGGTGTTGAGCACGGCGGTGAAGGTCTGGAACGGGTTCTGCGCCAGGTCGTAGTAGCTGTTGTACTTGCCGTTGCTGCCCACGGTCGGGGTGGCGGGGTACGGGTCGAATTTGCGGCCGAACTGCTGGAACTGCGCCTTGGTCAGCTGGCTGTAGCTGTTGTTGTCTTGCTCGTGGTACTTGAGGATCAGGTTGGCGGTGTTGCCGTTGCCCGCGTCGAAGAAGCTGTTCCACTCCACCTTGTCTGCACGCACGGCACCCGAGCCGCGCCACATCTGGCCTTCGGTATGGGAGGCCGACAGCCAGTTGCTCAGGCCGTTGATTTCGCCGGTGTTCACGCGGGCGAAGGTTTTGGTGGTGGCATTGCCGCCCGCCACCTGCTTGACGAACACACCGGCGTCCTTGGTCGGGCGAATGGTCACGATGCCTATGTTGCCGCCGCTGGAGCCGATGTGCGGGCCGTCGGCTTCGGAGGAGCCTTGGGTGACAAAAATCTGGTCGATGTTTTCCGGGTCGCCCAGCAGGTTGGAATACAGCGCGTAGTTGCCCGAATCGTTGATCGGCATGCCGTCCACCGACATACCGATCTGGTCGGAGTTCATCCCGCGCATGGTGAAGCGAAAGCCCGACAGGCCGGTGTTGTCTTCACTGGAAATATTCAAGCCCGGGGTGTACTTGAGCTTGTCGATGGCGTTGCCCGTCGCCGTCTGTTTGTCCAGCGCTTCTTTGGTCACGGTGGAGCGGCCCTTGGCGCTTTCCTCCGCCACCATGTAGCCGCCTCCGGCGGTGGCCTTGCCTTGCACGCCGATGGTGCCGACGTCACTGTCGCTGGTGTCTGCCATGACCATGCCGTGGGTCATGCTCGTCGCGGCAACGAGTGCCAGATGAATCCGGGTGAACTTCATCACTGTCGTCCTGGTGGTGAGTGCTTATTGCACGCTGTAGTTGAAGGTGGCGGTGAAGCGTTGTTCGTTACGTCCACCGAAGGCTTGTTCGGGGAACGGCTTGACCTGCTTGATGCGGCGCAGGCTGTTGCTGGCTGCCCGGTTGAGCAACATGCTCGGGGCCGGGGTCTGGATCCCGGCGTCGAGGACGCGGCCCTGGCGGTCGACCAGCAGCCACACCACGACATCGCCGGTAGGGCGTTCGAGGGATGCCTGGCGACCGGTGGGGTACTGTTTGTAGCTGTCCATTTCGTTGCGCAAGCCTTTGAGGTAACCCCCCTCCAAGGCCTGGCCATCGACTTTGGGCGGTGGCGGTGGCGCGGGCGGCGCCGGTGTGGGCGCAGGCGCCGGGGGGGCCTGCACGGGCTTGGCCACCGCAGGGGCCGGGTTGGGCGCGGGCTTGGCCACCACCGGTGTCGGCTTGGGCACAGGTTTTGGCTTGGGCTCGGGCTTGGGTTTTGGAACGGGTTTGGGCGGTGGTGGCGGCGGGGCCGGTTCGGCTTCCTCGTCCTCGATCACCGGCGGCGGTGGCGCTTGCTCCACGACCGGTTCGGGCACCTGTTCAGGCTCGGGTTCGACCAGGGCCAGCTCCACGGCCGACTCGTCATAGGTGGGTTCGATTTTCAGCGGTTGGGAATGGATACCCAGTGCAATCAGCACCAGGGCGATCAGGGCCGGGACACTGCCCAGCAGCCGACGCGCACGAAACAGAACGTACATGGTCAGGACTTACGCGTGGCGATGGAGACGGAGGTAAAGCCACCCAGGCGCAGGGTGTCCATGACTTCTACCAGGCGCGACACTTCCACGCCCTTGTCGCTGTTGACGATGATGGTCGAGCGGGTGTCCGGCTTTTGCGCCGCCTTGAGCGCAGGCACCAGGGCGTCGACGGTCATGTCCTTGCCGTCCAGTTGCAACTGGCCTTCGAGCCCCAGCGTGAGGATGAATTTGTTCTGCGGCTTGAGCTGCTGCGAACTGCTGGCGCTGGGCAATTGCGTCTTCATGCCGAGCGCCGGAATCACGTTCAGGCTCACGAGTACAAAAAACACCAGCAGGAACATCATCACGTCGATCATTGGGATCAGTTCGATATGCGCCTTGCGTTTTTTGGGTTCGTCCCACGTTCTCATTCCGCTACCCCTCGTTGATTAGGGGCGACACGCTAGCAACCGAAAATGACCGAATGGTTAACGTTCATTTAAGGTTTTAAGGCTCTATTTCGGGGCTTGTAGGCCATCAGGAGTGGAATTTTCCGACGTAATGAAACTGACACGACGCCGGTACATTCTTGGAAAATTTACCCGGCGAGTGCTTCCCGCATGAGAGATTCATTGCCTCATCTATTCACTTCACGACAGCTGTTAACACCGTTGCCCAGGCGTCAGCAGGGTACTTGCCTGCATGAAGGGGATGGCCGGGTGAGCGCCTGCGAGCACCGCCCATGAGCCGCGTCGATCAGGACCGTCGCCGGGTACTCGGCGGGCTGGCGGTGGCCACCGCGTTTTCGATCTTGAGCCCGTTTGCGCGCAGTGCGGGCATCGACTATCCCTTCACGCTTGGCGTGGCCTCGGGCGACCCGTTGCCCGATGGTTTTGTGATTTGGACGCGCCTTGCGCCGCTGTTCAATGCAGCCGATGGGCGTGGCGGCTTGAGCCGGGCGGTGCCGGTGCGTTGGCGGGTGGCCAGCGATGCGGGCATGACGCGCATCGTGCGCCAGGGTGAGGTGATGGCGACCGAGCGGTTTGCCCATTCGGTGCATGTGGAAGTGGCCGGGCTCGAGGCCGCACGGCCCTATTGGTATCAATTTGAAAGCCTGGGCGCGCAGAGCCCGGTGGGGCATTCGCGCACTGTGCCTGCGGTGCAGGCCATGGCGTCGGCCAGGCTGGGTTTTGTCTCGTGTTCCCATTGGGAACGCGGCTATTTCAGCGCCTATCGCCACTTGGCGGCCGAGCAGCCGGACCTGGTGTTTTTCCTGGGCGACTATATCTACGACAGCTCCTACGCCGCCGACTCGGGCAAGATCATCCGCCCCCACGGCAGCGCCAACGCCGAGAGCCTGGTGGACTATCGCAACCGCTACGCGCTGTATAAGACCGACCCCGACCTGCAAGCCCTGCACGCCGCGGCCCCCAGTGTGGTGACTTGGGACGACCACGAGGTGCAAAACGACTACGCCAACCAGTGGTCCCAGGACCCGAAGGTGTCGGTGGCGCGTTTTCTCAAGCAGCGTGCGGCGGCCTATCAGGCGTTTTACGAGCACATGCCGCTGCGCGCGAGCAGCCTGCCGCGCGGGCCGGACATGCGCATTTACCGGCGCGTGGACTACGGCCGACTCGCCCGTTTCCATGTGCTGGACGGTCGGCAATACCGCTCGGAACAACCGTGCATCCTGGCCAACGGCAGCCACCAGGGGCATATCGCTGCCAATACCTGTGCGGACCTGCGCGACCCACGCCGCACGATGCTGGGGTGGGAGCAGGAAGCCTGGCTGGACCAGGGCTTTGCCGAGTCCCGGGCGCAATGGAACGTGATCGCCCAGGACTTGCTGGTGGCACCGCTCACCCAGCGCGACTTGACCCAACATAAAGTGGGCCGTTGGACCGATGGCTGGGACGGCTACATGGCCAACCGCGAACGCATGCTGGCCTCGATCACCCGCCACACCGTGAGCAACCCGGTGTTCTGGGGCGGCGATATTCATTCGTTCTGGGCCAATGACCTGCACGCCCGTGGCGATGACCCGGACTCGCCGGTGGTCGCGACTGAGTTTGTCGGCACGTCGGTGACGTCCGACGGCCCGCCGTACGAGGCCTTTCAGACGATCCTGCCGCTCAACCCGCACGTGCGGTTTTTCGACAGTCGTCAGCGCGGGTATGTGTCGGTAGTGCTTGAAGAGCACAGCATGCTGACCCAGATGCGGGCCATCTCCGACCCACGGGACCCACATGCCAGTGTCTCGACGCTCAAGTCGTTTGTGGTGGAGCCGGGCAGGGCGGGGGCGGTGGTGGTTTGATCCGTGTGGTGCTCATTCAGCGGGGCGTGGGCCGTGGTTCACGACCCACGCGGGTGTTGCGATCACCCTGTGGGTTCACCTCAATGCTTCAACTGGTCATCAGACAGCGCCAGCAACTGCTTTTCCTGGTTCCAGTCGAACGGCTCGTCATTTTGCTCTGCCTCAAAGCGACGCTCTTCCAGCGCCTGGTACAGGTCCAGCTCTTCGTCGGGCATGTAATGCAGGCAGTCACCGCCAAAGAACCACAGTAGGTCGCGCGGCACCAGGTGGGCGATCTGCGGATACCGCTGAATCACCTGGCACATCAGGTCCTGCCCCAGGTACTGGCTTTCGATCGGATCAACAGGCAATTGCGCCCGCAATTCGTCAAAGCGCTCCAGAAACAGCGCGTGGCTTTCCTCGGGCACCTGTTCGGCTTCGCCGACGGCAACCAGGATACTGCGCAGGTGGTCGAGCAAGACGAGATGATCGGCAACGACGTTGGACACGGGATAAGTCCTCAAGAACAAAAACGGGCGCGAGAGTATAAAGCCCTCGCGCCCGTATTTATACGACCGCTGGACTCAGCGGATTTTACCTTCGGCCTGACTCAGTTCCTCTTTGCTAAAGTCGTCCACGTCGATCACCGTGCGCCGCGCCGCTTCGGCGTCGCGCAGTGCTTGCGCCTCGCCCGGTTGCAGCACGCCTGCGTCCAGGGCCGCGTCGATGGCCGGCTGGCCTGGCGCAGGTTTGACCTGGCCGCTCTTGAGGCCCTCGTGGAGTTTTTTCTGCACGGGATGGCTGGCGGCAAGCAGGTCGCAGGCGTGTTGCAGGGCGCCCACCGGGTCGTCTTTTGCCTGCGGGCGGTAGCAGCCGTCAAGCACGGCTTCCAGCGTCGGGTCGCCCTTGGCCCGGCCCAGTACCTGGGCCACTTCGGCATCCAGTGCGTCGGACGGGCCGGTGTGGCGACGGCCAAACGGAAACACGATGACCCGCAGCAGGCCACCCAGCACCTTGTTGGGGAAGTTGCTCAGCAGTTCATCCAGCGCACGTTCCGAATGGCCCAGGCTTTCTTCCATGGCCCAGGTGAACAGCGGATGCAGGTGTTCGGGCGAGTCCAAGTCGTGGTAACGCTTGAGCGCCGCCGACGCCAGGTACAGGTGGCTCAGCACATCGCCCAGGCGGGCCGACAGGCGTTCGCGGCGCTTGAGCTCACCGCCCAGCAGCATCATGCTCAGGTCTGCCAGCAGGGCGAAGGCCGCCGCCTGGCGGTTGAGCGCGCGAAAGTAACCCTGGCTCAGGCGATCGCCGGGGGCTTTTTCAAAGTGGCCCAGGCCAAGGTTCAGCACCAGGGTGCTGGCGGCGTTGCTCAGGGCGAAACCGATGTGCTGCATCAGCAGGCCGTCGAACTCCTTGAGCGCCTGGTCACGGTCTTCGCGGCCAGCCAGGGCCATTTCCTTGAGTACGAACGGGTGGCAGCGAATGGCGCCCTGGCCGAAGATCATCAGGTTGCGCGAGAGAATGTTCGCGCCCTCTACGGTGATGAAGATCGGCGCGCCTTGCCAGTTGCGGCCCAGGTAGTTGTTGGGGCCCATGATGATGCCCTTGCCGCCGTGCACGTCCATGGCGTGGCTGATGCATTCACGGCCGCGCTCGGTGAGGTGGTACTTGAGGATCGCCGACAGCACCGAGGGTTTTTCTCCCAGGTCGACGGCGTTGGCGGTGAGCATGCGTGCGCTGTCCATCAACCAGGCATTGCCGCCGATGCGGGCCAGGGCTTCCTGGATGCCTTCAAACGCCGCCAGCGGTACGTTGAACTGCTCGCGCACTTGAGCGTATTGGCCGGTGACCAGGCTGGTGAACTTGGCCGCGCCAGTGCCGACCGCCGGGAGGGAAATCGAACGGCCGACCGAGAGGCAGTTCATCAGCATCATCCAGCCTTTGCCGAGCATCGGCTGGCCGCCGATGAGGAAGTCCAGCGGGATGAACACGTCTTTGCCCGAATTGGGGCCGTTCATGAACGCCGCGCCCAGGGGCAGGTGGCGGCGCCCGATGTCCACGCCCGGGGTGTCGGTGGGAATCAGCGCCAGGCTGATGCCCAGGTCTTCCTCGTCGCCCAGCAGATGGTCGGGGTCATATGCCTTGAAGGCCAGGCCCAGCAGGGTCGCGACCGGGCCGAGGGTGATGTAGCGCTTTTCCCAGTTAAGGCGCAAACCGAGGGTTGGTTTACCGTCCCATTCGCCTTGGCAGATCACGCCGGTGTCGGGCATGGCGCCCGCGTCGGAGCCCGCCAGGGGGCCGGTGAGGGCAAAGCAGGGGATGTCATCGCCGCGGGCCAGGCGCGGCAGGTAATGGTTGCGTTGCTCGTCGGTGCCGTAGTGCAGCAGCAGTTCGGCGGGGCCCAGGGAGTTGGGCACCATCACGGTGGAGGCAAGGTCGCCACTGCGGGTCGCCAGTTTCATGGCCACCTGGGAGTGGGCGTAGGCCGAAAAGCCTTTGCCGCCGAATTCCTTGGGGATGATCAGGGCAAAAAAACCATGTTGCTTGATGTGTTCCCAGGCCTCGGGCGGCAGGTCCATGGCCTGGCCGATGTGCCAGTCGCTGACCATGGCGCACAGCTCTTCGGTGGGGCCGTCGATGAAGGCTTGTTCTTCTTCGGTCAACCGGGCCTTGGGGTAGGCCAGGAGCTTGTCCCAGTCCGGGCGCCCGCTGAACAGCTCGCCGTCCCACCAGACGGTGCCTGCGTCGATGGCGTCGCGCTCGGTGTCGGACATGGGCGGCAGGACTTTCTGGAACCAGTTGAACAGCGGCGCGGTGAAGTATTTGCGGCGCAGGTCCGGGAGCAGCAGCGGGGTGGCCACCAGGGCGATCAGCACCCAGAACACCAGCAGCAACCCGCCCGGTGCATGACTGAAGGCGCCCATGGCCAACAGGTAGACGGCGACCACGCCCAGGGCGGGCAGCGGCGCGGTGCGGCGGTGGGCCAGGTAGGCAATGCCCACCACCAGAACCAGTATCCACAACAACAGCATATTCAATCCTCCATGAAACCAGGGGCCAAAATCACCCAAGAGCCTAGTCGGCTCGCCAACAGCCAGGGTGACAGGGGTGTTACGGGGTGTGCCGGGAGTCGGCCGCCTCATCGATAGTGACCACCCGGCAAGGGGGGAGTTCGGCACAAAAGACCCGGGGCCGCGTGACCGGCCAGTCAGGCGCTGGCGCGCGCATTGATGCACGTGGCCGATGAACCGGCGTATGCTGCCCCGGCATTCATCCAACCATCTTCATTTCGCCGGGGCGGTCATGCTGAAAATCTGGGGTCGTAAAAATTCGTCAAATGTCAGGAAGGCGCTCTGGTGCGCTGAAGAACTGGGCCTGGCCTACGAGGCCATCGACGCAGGCGGCGCCTTTGGTGTGGTGGACACCCCCCAATACCGGGCGCTGAACCCTAATGGCCGGGTGCCGATGATTGAAGACGGTGACTTTGTGTTGTGGGAGTCCAACACCATCGTGCGTTACCTGTGTGCCAGGCATGCACCGGGCACGCCGTGGTATCCGCAAGACCCGCAGGCCCGCGCCAACGCCGAAAAATGGATGGACTGGACCACGTCCACCTGGGCCGACCCGTTCAAGACGGTGTTCTGGGGCGTGCTGCGTACGCTGCCGGAAAACCAGAACTGGGACAACATCCACGCCGGCCGCCAGGCGTGCATCGAGGTGCTGCAAACCGTGGAGCAGGCGCTGGCGCATCAGCCTTATCTGTCGGGCCACGAGATCGGCCTTGGCGACATTCCCCTGGGCAGCTTTATTTATGCCTGGTTCGAAATGCCCATCGAGCGGCCTGCCATGCCCAACCTGGAGGCCTGGTACGAGCGTTTGCGGCAGCGCCCGGCGTATCAGAAGGCGGTCATGACCGCGTTGACTTAATACCTACTATCAATACGGGTGACTGTACTTGTACGGCGCAGGCAAGCACCATGCTCGCCATGCGTCGTGGTTGTATTTCGTGCGATGCGCCCTAATCTTGTCAGCCTATTCCTCTTCCTTGGTGCGTAATCCGATATGAGTTCCGCTCTGTCTATCCGGCAGCTAACCAAAACCTACGGCAACGGTTTCCAGGCCCTGAGTGGTATCGATCTGGATGTTGGCGAAGGTGATTTCTTCGCGTTGCTCGGCCCTAACGGCGCCGGCAAATCCACCACCATCGGCATTCTCTCCACCCTGGTCAACAAGACCGGGGGCACCGTGAATATCTTCGGCCACGACCTGGACAAATCCCCGGCCGCGCTCAAGCGCAGCATTGGCGTGGTGCCCCAGGAGTTCAATTTCAACCAGTTTGAAAAGACCTTCGACATCGTCGTGACCCAGGCCGGTTACTACGGCATCCCGGCAAAAGTTGCCAAGGAACGCGCCGAGAAGTACCTGACCCAGCTGGGGCTGTGGGACAAGCGTGACGTGCCTTCACGTTCGTTGTCCGGTGGCATGAAGCGCCGCCTGATGATCGCCCGGGCCTTGATCCACGAGCCGCGCCTGCTGATTCTGGACGAGCCGACGGCCGGGGTGGACATCGAGTTGCGCCGCTCGATGTGGAGCTTTCTCACGGAGCTGAACGAGCAAGGCACCACCATTATCCTGACCACGCACTACCTGGAAGAAGCCGAGCAGCTGTGCCGCAACATCGGCATCATCGACCACGGCACCATCGTCGAAAACACCAGCATGCGCAGCTTGCTGAACCAGTTGCATGTGGAAACCTTCCTGCTCGACCTGAAAAACAACCTGAACGTCGCGCCGTCCTTGATCGGCTACCCGAGCCGGTTGGTGGACAGCCATACGCTGGAAGTGCAGGTGGATAAATCGGTGGGCATCACTGCGTTGTTCGGCCAACTGGCCACCCAGAACATCGAAGTGCTGAGCCTGCGCAACAAAACCAATCGCCTTGAGGAGTTGTTCGTGTCCCTGGTGGAGAAAAACCTGGCGAAGGTGGCGTTATGAGTTCGGAACTGCAACCCAACCTGGTCGCGCTGCAGACCATCGTCTACCGCGAAGTGAAGCGCTTCACGAGGATCTGGCCGCAAACCTTGCTGCCGCCAGCGATCACCATGGTCCTGTACTTTGTGATCTTCGGTAACCTGATCGGCCGACAGATCGGCGACATGGGCGGTTTCACCTACATGGAGTACATCGTGCCGGGGCTGATCATGATGTCGGTGATCACCAACTCCTACGGCAACGTGGTCTCCAGCTTTTTTGGCAGCAAGTTCCAGCGCTCCATCGAAGAGTTGATGGTGTCACCGGTGTCGCCGCACACCATCCTGATCGGCTACACCCTGGGCGGTGTGCTGCGCGGCTTGATGGTGGGGATCATCGTGACGTTGCTCTCGCTGTTCTTTACCCACCTGCAGGTGCATCACCTGGGCGTCACCTTGTTGGTGGTGGTGCTGACGGCGACGATCTTCTCGCTGCTGGGCTTTATCAACGCGGTGTTTGCGCGCAACTTCGATGATATTTCGATCATCCCGACATTTGTGCTGACGCCGTTGACGTACCTGGGCGGGGTCTTCTACTCGATCACCTTGCTGCCGCCGTTCTGGCAGACCGTGTCGTTGGCCAACCCGGTGTTGCACATGGTCAACGCGTTTCGCTACGGGATCCTGGGGGTGTCGGACATCCGCATCAGCATTGCCATCACCTTTATGCTGGTGGCCACGCTGGTGCTGTACATCGGGTGTGCGCGGCTGCTGGTGAGCGGGCGCGGGATGCGTAGCTGATCAAGCGCTGAGCGCAAAAGCAAAAAGTGGGAGCCAGGTGCTCCCTTTTTTTGCGCCAAGTTTAGTGCGACAGGGCGATATCGATCAGCCTGTGCAGCTCTTGCAGCGGCAGCGGCGTGCGGGAAAAGAGGCTGCGGAACACGACCGGCGCGACCATCAGGTTCAACAGGCTGTCGATGGCGGGCAGCGTGTGGGTGCTGGTGCGGTAACGCTCGAGAATGATCTGCAACTGCCCGCTCAGGATGTCTACGCAATAGCCCGGGCCGCCGCTGTGCTGCACATCGCGCATCATGTCGCGGCCCAGCTCGGAACTCATCTCATCCAGGTATTGCTCGCCCCAGGCCCGTAGGTCGCCCCGCAGGCTGCCGGTGTTCACAGGCTCGCTGTCGGGCCGCAGGCGGGCCAGCGCGACGTCGGCGAGCAGGGCGGTCAAGTCGCCCCAGCGACGATAGAGCGTGGAGGGCGTGACGCCAGCACGCGCGGCAATCATCGGCACGGTAATGCTGGAGCGCTCGTGGCTCTCCAGCAATTCGCGCACGCTGCGGTGGACCGATTCCTGTACCCGGGCACTGCGGCCCCCCGGGCGGAGCCCTTCTTTTATCGCCATGGGAAAAACCTTAACACAAAGAATTTGCTTTAAGCGCGATGCAGTAGCACACTCCACAAAAGCAAAATATTAGCTTTAGTGGAGCAAGCCCATGTCCAGCGTCACTGTTCATCGTCCCCGCCGGGTGTTTCTGGCGCTTACCTTACTGACGTTTCTCGCCGCGTCCAGCGCGCCGACGCCGTTGTATCACCTTTATCAGGAAGGGCTGCACTTTTCGGCAGCCATGTTGACCCTGGTGTTTGGAATCTACGCCATGACCTTGCTGGCGGCCCTGCTCACGGTGGGGTCGTTGTCAGACCATTTGGGGCGCAAGCCGGTGATTTTTACCGCCCTGGTCCTGGATATGCTGGCCATGCTGTTGTTTATCCAGGCGGACAGCGTGGCCTGGCTGATTGCCGCCCGTGCCTTGCAAGGCTTCGCCACCGGCATGGCCACGGCGGCACTGGGCGCTGCACTGCTGGACACCGACCGCCAGCACGGCCCGCTGATCAACAGCGTGGCGCCCTTGTTGGGCATGGCGTGTGGCGCCATGGGGTGCAGCCTGTTGGTGGAGTTTGCCCCGTTGCCCACCACGCTGGTCTACGGTTTGCTGCTGGGCGTCATGGCCGTGCAGGCGCTGTTTGTCTGGCACCTGCCGGAAACCGTCAGCCGCATGCCCGGTGCGCTGGCGTCGCTGTGGCCCACGCTGCATGTACCGCCCCAGGCGCGCCGCGCGTTGTGGATTTGCCTGCCGGTGGACGTGGCGGTATGGGCCATGGGCGGTTTTTACCTGTCGCTGGCGCCGTCGCTGGTCAGGGCGGCCACGGGTTCGACCTCCAACCTGATCGGCGGCGGGCTGGTCGCCGTGCTCACCGTGAGCGGGGCGGGGATGATTTTCAGCCTGCGCAATCGCCCGGCAGACAAGGTGCTCAAGCTCGGAGCGGTGCTGTTGGTGGCGGGCGTAGGGTTGATTCTGGCGGCGGTTCACAGTGCCAGCCTGGTGGTGTTTTTTATCGCGACGCTGATCGCCGGCAGCGGTTTTGGCGCAGGCTTTTTGGGCGCCTTGCGCAGCGTGGTGCCGCTGGCGTTGCCCCACGAACGGGCGGGCCTGATGTCGGCTTTTTACGCGCTCTGCTACCTGGCGTTTTGCGTGCCGTCACTGCTGGCGGGCAATCTGACCCGCAGCCTCGGCCTCATTGCCACCACCGATGGCTACGGTGTAACACTGATTGTGCTCGCGCTGGGTGCGTTGATGGCGTTGCAAAAGCAGGGCTCGGCACAGCCTTTATCTGAAAAGTAGATAACAGATAGAGAAATTACCCGTTATATAGATATTCGATTCGGTTCTACCATGGCCTCAACCTCATGCGAGGAAGAGGATGAACCCATGACGTGCTCCAACACCCCTGCCAAAAGCCTGAAGCCTTTTAGCCACCTGACCCGGCCTCGGGAAGTGATTCGCCAATTCACCCCCAATTGGTTCGCCGCCACCATGGGCACCGGCGTGCTGGCGTTGGCGCTGGCACAGTTGCCGGTCAGCGTGCCCGGTGCGCGTGCCGTCGCCGAAGGGCTTTGGTGGTTCACTCTTGGCCTGTTTGTGCTGTTCAGCCTTTTATATACCGCCCGTTGGGTGATGTTTTTTCACGAGGCGCGGCGGATCTTTGCCCATTCCACCGTGTCGATGTTTTTCGGCACCATTCCCATGGGGCTGGCGACCCTGATCAATGGCTTGCTGCTGTTTGGGCTGCCGCGTTGGGGGAGTGCGGTGGTGCCGCTGGCCGAAGCCTTGTGGTGGCTGGACGTGGCCATGGCGCTGGCATGCGGTGTGTTGATCCCATTCATGATGTTTACCCGCCAGGCCCACAGCATCGACCAGATGACAGCCGTCTGGCTGCTGCCGGTGGTGGCCGCCGAAGTCGCCGCCGCCAGCGGTGGCCTGCTGGCGCCACACCTGGCCGATGCCCACGGTCAACTGGTGATGCTGGTGACCAGCTACGTGTTGTGGGCATTTTCCCTACCCGTGGCGTTCAGCATTCTGACGATCCTGATGCTGCGCATGGCCCTGCACAAACTGCCTCACGCCAATATGGCCGCCTCCAGCTGGCTGGCGCTCGGGCCGATCGGCACCGGTGCACTGGGCATGTTGCTGCTGGGCAGCGATGCGCCCGCGATCTTTGCCGCCAACGGCCTGCCCGGCATCGGCGAGATCGCCAATGGCATTGGCCTGGTGGCCGGTATCACGCTGTGGGGGTTTGGCCTGTGGTGGATGCTGATCGCGGTGTTGATCACCTTGCGTTACCTGCGCGGCGGCATTCCGTTCAACCTCGGTTGGTGGGGGTTTACCTTCCCGCTGGGCGTGTACGCGCTGGCCACGTTAAAGCTGTGGAGCACGCTGCACCTGGGTTTTTTCAGTGTCATGGGCTGTGTGCTGGTCGCGGCGCTGGTGCTGATGTGGCTGATCGTTGCCCGGCGTACCGTGCAGGGCGCCTATAAAGGTGAGCTTTTTGTATCACCTTGCATTGCGGGAATAGGGATTAAGTAGGCGCGATTAGGTAAAGTCGTGGCCTTGAAAAATAGTCTCAGGCCACGCAGGAACACCGACGATGAGCCACCCTTCACAATTCACCTTGCTGCGCAAACGGCGTTTCCTGCCGTTTTTTGTGACCCAGTTGCTGGGCGCGTTCAACGACAACATCTTCAAGCAATCGCTGATCCTGGCCATTCTGTACAAGCTGACTATCGAGGGTGACCGCTCCATTTGGGTCAACCTCTGCGCCTTGTTGTTTATCCTGCCGTTCTTTCTGTTCTCGGCGCTGGCCGGGCAATTTGGCGAGAAGTTCAACAAGGACGCGTTGATCCGCGCGATCAAGATCGGCGAGATCGTGATCATGGCCGTGGGCGCCGCGGGCTTTTTGTTCAACCACCTGGCATTGATGCTGCTGGCGCTGTTTGCCATGGGCACGCACTCGGCGCTGTTCGGGCCGGTGAAGTATTCGATCATGCCCCAGGCCCTGCACGAAGAGGAGCTGGTGGGCGGCAACGGCCTGGTCGAAATGGGCACGTTCCTGGCGATCCTGGCGGGCACCATCGGGGCGGGGGTCATCATGTCGTCGACCCATTACGCGCCGGTGGTGGCCGTGGCCATCGTGGGGGTGGCGGTGCTGGGTTACCTGGCCAGCCGCAGTATTCCTTCGGCGGCGGCTTCCACGCCCGGGTTGCGCCTGAACTGGAATATCTTCAGCCAGTCCTGGGCCACGCTGCGCATGGGCCTTGAGCAAACCCCAGCGGTGTCGCGTTCGATCGTGGGCAACTCGTGGTTCTGGTTTGTCGGTGCGATCTACCTCACGCAAATCCCCGCGTATGCCAAGGAGTGGATGTACGGCGACGAAACCGTGGTGACGCTGATTCTCACGGTGTTTTCGGTGGGCATCGCCTTGGGTTCGATGCTGTGTGAGAAGTTGTCCGGCCGCAAAGTTGAAATCGGCCTGGTGCCGTTCGGCTCTTTCGGTCTGACCGTGTTCGGCCTGTTGTTGTGGTGGCATTCCGGCGGGTTCCCGCAGAACGTCCAGGAAAACGACTGGCTCGCGGTGCTCGGCTACGGCCAGGCGTGGTGGGTGCTGTTCGATATCCTCGGGCTTGGGGTGTTTGGCGGTTTTTACATCGTGCCGCTGTATGCCCTGATTCAGTCGCGCACCGCCGAGAACGAGCGGGCGCGGGTGATTGCCGCCAACAATATTCTCAACGCGTTGTTCATGGTGGTGTCGGCGATTGTCTCCATCGTGCTGTTGAGCGTGCTGAAGCTTTCAATTCCCGAGTTGTTCCTGGTGGTGTCGCTGCTCAATATCGCGGTGAACACCTACATCTTCAAGATCGTCCCCGAGTTCACCATGCGTTTCATGATCTGGCTGCTCAGCCATTCCATGTACCGTGTCGAGCACCGCAACCTGGAGTTGATCCAGGACGAAGGTGCGGCCTTGCTGGTGTGTAACCACGTGTCGTTTGTGGATGCACTGCTGATTGGCGGGGCGGTGCGTCGGCCGATCCGCTTCGTGATGTACTACAAGATCTATCGTCTGCCGGTCCTCAACTTCATTTTTCGCACGGCGGGGGCTGTGCCGATTGCCGGGCGAAATGAGGACCTGCAGGTGTACGAAAAAGCATTCGAGCGTATCGCCCAATACCTCAAGGACGGTGAGCTGGTATGCATCTTCCCTGAAGGCAAGCTGACCGGTGACGGTGAGATGAATGAGTTCAGGGGCGGACTGACGCGGATCCTGGAGGAAACCCCAGTGCCGGTCATTCCGATGGCATTGCAGGGGCTTTGGGGGAGTTTCTTCAGCCGTGACCCGAACAAGGGGTTTTTCCACAGGATCTGGTCACGGGTGGTCTTGGTGGCCGGGCAGCCGGTCGCGGTGCAGGCGGCTACGCCGCAGGCCTTGCACGGCCTGGTGGGCCAGTTGCGCGGCGACGGTCGCTAGCGCACAGCGTGAGGGCTCAGGTACTGATCTTGAGCCCGATCAGCCCACAGATAATCAATGCCACACTCGCCAGCCGGAACAGCGCCATCGATTCTCCAAACAGGATAATCCCGGCGATCACCGTGCCCACTGCGCCCACGCCGGTCCAGATGGCATAGGCGGTGCCCAGCGGTAACTCCTTCATCGCCAACCCCAGCAACCCGAGGCTGACCACCATGGCACCGATGGTCAGCGCGGTGGGCAGCGGCTTGCTGAAACCGTCGGTGTATTTAAGGCCCACCGCCCAGCCGACTTCCGCCAGGCCTGCAAAAAACAGAATGATCCAGGACATGTTGACCTCCCTTATATAGGTGGGGTCGTCCCCGGATTAAGTGCGCGACAGCGTTGCAAGGTCGTCCCCGCAACGCCCGGTAGAGTGCCGAAAATGGATCGGACGATCAAGTTTCGGTGGTGGGTTGCGGTGCGTGCGCTTCGTTCATGCGCCGGAAATAGGTCGAGAGCAACGCCCCCGAAATATTGTGCCAAACGCTGAACAGCGCGCTGGGCACCGCCGCCAAGGGCGAGAAGTGCGCACTGGCCAGCGCGGCCCCCAGCCCTGAGTTCTGCATGCCCACCTCCAGTGCCAGCGACTTGCGCTGTGCCAGTGGCAGCTTGAACAGACGCCCGGTGAAGTAACCCAGCAAGTAGCCGAAGCTGTTGTGCAGCATCACCACGGCCATGATCAACAGGCCCGATTCGGCGATCTTCGCCTGGCTTGCGGCCACCACCGCGGCAACGATCAGCACGATGCTGACCACCGACACCAGCGGCAACACCTCCACCGCATGGCGCACCCGCGCACCCAACAGGCGCTGGGCGACAACGCCCAGCACGATGGGCAGCAACACCACTTGCAGGATCGACCAGAACAACTCCATGAACGACACCGGCAGCCAGGCCGACGCCAGCAACCAGATCAGCGCGGGCGTGAGCAGCGGGGCGAGCAGGGTGGTGACGGCGGCAATGGCCACCGACAACGCCAGGTCGCCCCGCGCCAGCCAGGTCATCACGTTGGAGGAGGTGCCGCTGGGGCAGCAGCCGACCAGGATCACGCCCACGGCGATTTCGGGCGGCAGGTGAAAAAGCTGGCACAGCGCCCATGCCACGCCCGGCATGATCACAAAATGCGCGACCACGCCCAGGGCGACGCGCCACGGATGGCGGGCGACCTCGGCGAAGTCATCGAGTTTGAGGGTCAGCCCCATGCCGAACATCACCAGCCCCAGCAGCGGCACGATGGCGCTTTTGAGGTCGATGAACCAGCCGGGTTGCAGGAACGCAAGCACGGCAAAAATCAGCACCCAGTAAGCGAAGGTATTACCAACGAAGCGGCTCAAGGCGGCGAGTGCGCGCATGGGGAGTCCTTGTCATAAATGGAAGCGATTAGATGCCTTGCGGGGTTTCTTCGCCACCCAAGGCCTCGACCAGCGCCGGCAGGAAGTCGCCGAACGTCAGCATCATCAGGGTAAAGCTGGCATCCTGCTGGCCCAGCGCATCGTCGCCGCCGTCCTGTTCGGCCTGGTCTTGCAGCAGGTCTTCGAACTTCAGGCGCTTGACCGTCATCTTGTCGTCGAGCATGAACGACAGCTTGTCCTGCCAGGCCAGTGACAGTTGCGTCACCACTTTGCCAGTGCTCAGGTGCAACTGGATTTCTTCGCCGGTCAGGTCCTGGCGCTTGCAGCGCACGATGCCGCCATCTTCGTGGGTGTCGCGCAGTTCGCATTCGTCGAGGACAAAAAAGTCCGCCGCCGGTTTTTGCGTGGTGACCCAGTCGGTCAGCGTGGCGGTAGGGGCCACTTTCACCGTGAGCGGGCGAACCGGCAGGGTGCCGATCACTTCACGCAGGGTGGACAACAGGTCTTCGGCGCGCTTGGGGCTGGCCGAGTTGACCAGGATCAGGCCCTGTTTGGGCGCGATGGCGGCAAAAGTGGACGAGCGGCGGATAAACGCGCGGGGCAAAAAGGCCTGGATGATTTCATCCTTGATCTGGTCGCGCTCTTTCTTGTAGACCTTGCGCATCTGCTCGGCTTCGATCTCTTCGACCTTTTCCTTCACGGCATCACGCACCACGCTACCTGGCAGGATGCGTTCTTCTTTGCGTGCGGCCACCAGCAGGAAATCCCCGCTGACGTGCACCAGCGGCGCGTCTTCGCCTTTGCCGAACGGAGCGACGAAACCGTAAGTGGTCAACTCCTGGCTTGCACAAGGGCGGGCCAGCTTGGTGGCCAGTGCCGTTTCCAGCGCCTGGGCATCAACAGGCAGATCTTGGGTCAGGCGATAGATAAGCAGGTTTTTGAACCACATGGGGTGAGTCTCTCCTTATATACAAAGGGGGGCATTATTCTCTTCATCACGGCTGAGGCCAACCCTGCCTAAGCCATTGGAAGGGCTCAAAAAAAAGATTTAAGAAAGTGCTTGCCAGACTATAGGTCGCTCCGTAGAATGCGCGCCACACCGAAGCGAAGGGTGATTAGCTCAGCCGGGAGAGCATCTGCCTTACAAGCAGAGGGTCGGCGGTTCGATCCCGTCATCACCCACCATTCGCTTCATGTGTTACGCGCAGCGGTAGTTCAGTCGGTTAGAATACCGGCCTGTCACGCCGGGGGTCGCGGGTTCGAGTCCCGTCCGCTGCGCCATATTCGCTTCCACCAAGGCCTACTGAACGCCTGGAAGCAACGGAAATAGCGGCCATGAGCCGCTTTTTTCGTTTACGGAATTCCATCGGGATCCATCCCCTGCCACGGTTTTAAGTACGCATTCAAGTACGCCGCTGGCGATTAACGACGTAATTGAGCCGCCAATCCCAACGCATCCGCACCTGCAGGAAAGCGCAGCTGCCCGCAGGTATCGTTCGCTGCACGCCATACGGCGGTGGCTACGTCCTGCTCGGTGGTGTATTGGCCGCTGCCCAGCTCGGCGAAAATCGCCTGGGCCACGGGCACGTAGTCCGCGGGAATCATCCCTGCCATGCGCTCGCCAGCATTTTCGCTGAAGCGGGTAGTGGGGGCATACCCAGGCTCCACCAGTTTGGCGCCTACATTGAAGGCCGCCAGTTCCAGCGCCAATGAGCCGGTAAACCCTTCAATCGCCTGCTTGCTGGCGGTGTAGGCGGCGACCAGTGGCATGGGTGCCAGCGTGGCGCTGCTGGTGACGTTGATCACCACTCCCGCGCGCCGGGCGCGCATCTGCGGAATCACCGCCTGGGTCATGGCGATCGATCCGAACGTGTTGGTTTCAAAAATTTCCCGTACGGTGGCCATGGGCGTGGCCTCCAGCGCGCCAAACAGGCCGATCCCGGCATTGTTGACCAACACATCAATCGGTCCGCTGGCCTCAATGGCGGCGGCGATGCTGTGGGGTTGGGTCACGTCCAGGGCCAGGATGCGCAGGCGCTGCGAGGCGGGCAGCAGCGTGGTTTGTGGTGTGCGCATGGTGGCAATCACGTTCCAGCCCTGAGAGAGGAAGTGGCGCGCGGTTTCAAGGCCGTAGCCGGAGGAGCAGCCTGTGATGAGGACTGTTTTCATGGGGGATTCCAGTGGGTGAATGTTGTGAAAACGATAACCTGAGTCGGTTGGACTCACTATAATCAGGCGTCCAAGATTTATTCGCAGGAGTCCTTTTGTGAGCGATCCACTGTCCGATGTCATCGCACTGCTCAAGCCACAGGCGGTGTTTTCCAAAGGCATCAGCGGCGCCGGAACCTGGGGCGTGCGTTACTCCGAGTTCGGCTTGCCCAGCTTCTGCGCGATGCTGGAAGGCAGGTGTCGGCTGGCCATCGATGGCCAGTCTGAGCTGACCCTTGAAGCGGGGGATTTTCTGCTGCTGCCCAAGACGCCCGGGTTCGTCCTCTCGGGGTTTGCGCCGGTAGAGCCGGTGACGATGGTGCCAGTGTATGGCAGCACCCAGCCCGATGAGCTGCGCCACGGCGACCCCGACCTGCCCGCCGACGTGCGCCTGCTCGGCGGGCATTTCAACTTTGAGTCCCCCGAAGCTGCCATGCTGGTAGCGATGTTGCCGGCGCGGGTGCATGTGCGCGGTGTCGAGCGCCTGGCGACGCTGGTGCGACTGCTGCGTGAAGAGTCGACGGCGCAGGCGGTCGGGCGTGAGTTGATCCTCACGCGGCTGGTGGAAGTCTTGCTGATCGAGGCCTTGCGCTCGATCCCGCCTGAGCACACGCCCCAAGGCTTACTGCGTGGTCTGGCTGACCCTCGGCTGGCCAAGGCCCTGCGCCAGATGCATGGCAACCTTGCCCACGGCTGGACAGTCCCGCAATTGGCCCAAGTGGCCACGCTTTCCCGTTCGGCGTTTTTCAAACGCTTCATGACCACCCTGGGCCAGGCACCCATGGAATACCTGCTGGGCTGGCGCATGACCGTAGCCAAGGATCTGCTGCGCCGCACGCAACTGGGGATGATTGAGGTGGCGCAGGGTGTGGGGTATCGCTCGGCCAGCGCGTTCAGTACGGCATTTACCCGGCATGTGGGGATGCCACCGAGCCAATACGCCAGAGGCGTCAGCCATTAGGTGTTGTCAGGCGTGACCATCAGCTTCAGGCATTTTAGAAACAGCGGTCGATATTCTTCCGGCAGGCGCTCCAGCAGCTTTCTTTCCACCTCGAAATCCCTTGGCAGCACCCGGTCCAGCAAGTCGGTGCCGGCAGGCGTCAGGTAGAGCTGGTAGGCACGCTGGTCGTTCTGTGCGCTGGTGCGTTGCAGCAGGCCATTGGCGCACAGGCGCTTGACCATCTCGGCAACGGTGTTGCGATCCATGAACAAATGCCCAGCCAGGGCGTTCTGTGTCAGCCCCGGGTGCTGGAACACCACCACCAGCGCGGCCTTCTGCCGTGGCGTGATCGCCTCGGCGGCAAACTCGGCGTTGAACAATTCCTCAGCCATGAAGTGCGCCCGGCGCAAGAGATGCGAGGCGACCTCTTCGAGTTGGAACTGCTCTACCAGCTGTTGGCTTTGAGGTGAAAGGGTGGGGGGATTCTGGCTCGATGGCATGGCAGTCAAGGTCTTCCGTGTGCGTCTTCCCTACATTGTGGGAGACGGTTAATTTGTATGTGCACGTATCAAATTGAGAAAAATCAGCGACATAAGTATTGGCCTTTCGCGGGTGCGAAACAAGTCGAACGTTCGTTGGGCTTTTAGTGCGTGCAAGTCGTGTTTTTGCGGGATAAATCTGTTGACAGGTTAATTATCGCTACATACCATCGGTGTCAATTAGGACGTGCACGTACATAAGAGAATAAAATGCTCACTCCCGATCCTCTCCGCAAGGCACCTCTATGGGCGCCGATTCCCAGCTTGACGTTACCCGCTCCGCATTTTTCATACAGCCCGGTAGTACGTGCCGGGGCGTTTGTTTTCGTGTCGGGCCTGGTGGGGCTGGAGCCCGGCTCCGGCCGCTTGATCGAAGGCGGCATGGAAGCTGAAACCCGGCAAATACTCAAAAACCTCGAACGCCTGAGCGCGGAGCTGAGCCTGGACCTGGACCAACTGATGCTGGCGCGAATCTATTGTGCCGACTTCTCTCGGTTTGGCGAGATCAACCAGGTCTGGGAAACTTTTTATAAAAACAGGACACCACCGGCGCGAACATCGGTAGGTGCCACAGCGCTGCCCCTGGGCGCCTTGGTCGAAATGGAATTTCAGTTCGTGATTGATCCTTCACTGCCTTGATCCACACAAAAAAAACAGGAGAAGCGACATGGCAACTGGTGAAATTATCAGCGGATTTCTGGCCCCCCATCCGCCGCACATGCTCTATGCAGAAAACCCGCCGCAAAACGAACCGCGCTCAACCGGTGGCTGGGAGCAACTGCGCTGGGCGTATGAACGGGCCCGCGCAAGTGTCGAGGCGCTGAAGCCGGATGTGCTGCTGGTGCATTCGCCCCACTGGATCACTTCGGTAGGGCATCACTTCAGCGGTGTGGCGGAGCTTTCCGGGCGCTCGGTAGACCCGATTTTCCCCAACCTTTTTCGCTTTGATTACGCAATGAAAGTCGACGTGGCGTTGGCCGAGGCGTGCTGCGAAGAAGGGCGTAAGGCCGGCCTGGAAACCAAGATGATGCGCAACCCACGCTTTCGGGTGGACTACGGCACCATCACCACCCTGCACATGATCCGTCCGCAGTGGGACATTCCAGTGGTGTCCATTTCGGCCAACAACACCCCTTACTACCTGAGCATGGAAGAGGGGCTGACCGAAATGGACGTGTTGGGCAAAGCCACCCTGCAGGCCATCCGCAAGTCGGGCAAGCGGGCTGTGCTGTTGGCGTCTAATACCCTGTCGCACTGGCATTTTCACCAGGAACCGGAGCCGCCGGAAGACATGACCAAGGAGCATCCTGAAAGCCTGTTGGGCTATCAGTGGGACATGCGCATGATCGACCTGATGCGCCGTGGCCAGATGAAGGAAGTGTTCCGCTTGTTGCCGCAGTTTATCGATGAGGCGTTTGCCGAAGTTAAGTCCGGGGCATTTACCTGGATGCATGCCGCCATGCAATACCCGGAACTGGCCGCCGAACTCCACGGCTACGGCACGGTGATCGGGACCGGCAATGCGGTGATGGAGTGGAACCTGGTCAAGGCTGGCCTTGCCCGCGCAGCCGTTGCGGGCTAATGGCGCTCGGCTTGAGTGGTACCCGACTTTCCTTCTTCTGGTGAATTGATCATGACCATCGTTTCGGCTTTTCTTGTTCCGGGCAGCCCGCTTCCACAATTGCGGGGCGATGTGCCGGGCTGGCACCAATTCCAGTTGGCCATGCAGCAGGCGGGCACCGCGCTGCGAGATTCGCGCCCGGATGTGGTGCTGGTGTATTCCACCCAGTGGTTTGCAGTGTTGGACGAAATCTGGCTGACACGCCGTCGCAGCCAGGACATTCACGTCGATGAAAACTGGCACGAGTTCGGCGAGCTGCCCTACGACCTGTACAGCGACGTTGAGCTGGCCAACGCCTGTATCGACGCCTGTCGTGCCCAGGGCACTCCCGCTCGCGGCGCCGACTATGAAGCGTTCCCGATCGACACCGGCACCATTGTCGCGTGTACGGCACTGGGCATTGGCGATGAGTCGTTGCCCCTGGTGGTGGCGTCGAACAACCTCTACTACAACGGCGAGGCCACCGAAAAACTGGGGGCCATTGCCGCGCGATGTGCGCTGGAGCAGGGCAAGCGCGTAGCGATCATAGGCGTAGGCGGGTTGTCGGGCAGTGTGTTTACCCGGCATATCGAACCGGCCGACGACCATATCGTGAAGCCCGAAGAGGACCAGTGGAACCGCACCATCCTTGGTTTGCTCGAGACTGCCAACCTTGCTGAGTTGAAAGAGCGACTCCCGCTTTACATCAAACAGGCCCGGGTCGACATGGGGTTCAAACACTTCAGTTGGCTGCTGGGTGCCCTGAACGGCCAATTCAAAGGGGCAAAAGTCCACCACTACGGTGCGCTCTATGGCAGCGGCGCGGCCGTGGTCGAGTTCACCTTGTAAGTCAGCTCCACACCCACAGCATTTGCGATTCAAGCGCTTTGACGAAAGTTAAAGCCAGGGTTTTCTGCGCCTGAAAATCGTCACAACCGTTGCAGTTTCGGGCGCACTTTTTGCCAAGTTTCACTGAGGTCAGTCATGAAGCACTATCGTAACTATGTAAACGGAAAGTGGGTCGAAAGCCCGCGCACCTTCGAAGACATCAGCCCGGTGGATGGCTCGCAGGTTGCCATCGTCCACGAGGCCAGCCGTGAGCTGGTAGACGAAGCCGTCAAGGCCGGCCACCAGGCGCTGGCCGGGGAGTGGGGGCGTACCAACGCCAGCCAGCGGGTGGCGGTGCTGCGGCGCATTGCCGATGAGATGGAGCGTCGCCAGGATGACTTTCTGGCCGCTGAGATGGCCGACACCGGCAAGCCCCACGCCATGGCGTCAACCATTGACGTGCCCCGGGGCATCGCCAACTTTCGGATGTTTGCCGACATCCTCGCCACCGCCCCACTGGACAGCCACCGACTGGATTTGCCGGACGGCGCCTACGCGCTCAACTATGCGGCCCGCAAACCCTTGGGCGTGGTTGGGGTGATCTCACCGTGGAACCTGCCGCTGCTGCTGATGACCTGGAAGGTCGCACCCGCCCTGGCCTGCGGTAATGCCGTGGTGGTCAAACCCTCGGAAGACACGCCGGGCAGCGCCACGTTGCTGGCCGAGGTCATGGAAGCCGCTGGCGTACCGCCGGGTGTGTTCAACCTGGTGCATGGTTTTGGGCCCGACTCGGCCGGCGAGTTCATCTCCCGGCACCCGGACATCAGCGCCATCACTTTCACCGGTGAATCTCGTACCGGCACCACCATCATGCGTGCGGCCGCCGAAGGCGTGAAACCAGTGTCGTTCGAGCTGGGTGGCAAGAATGCAGCAATCATCTTTGCCGACTGCGACTTCGAAAAAATGCTCGATACCATGATGCGCGCGCTGTTTCTCAACAGCGGCCAGGTATGCCTGTGCTCCGAGCGTGTGTACGTCGAGCGGCCGCTGTATGAGCGTTTCTGCGAAGCGCTGGTGGCACGCATCAAGGCCATGAAAATCGATTGGCCGAACGATCCAGCCACGCAAATGGGCCCGCTGATTTCGGCCAAGCATCGCGACAAAGTACTTGGCTATTTCGAGCTGGCACGCCACGAAGGCGCCACGTTCCTGGCGGGGGGGCGCGTTCCGTATTTTGGTGATGTGCGCGACGACGGCGCCTGGGTCGAACCGACCGTCATCACCGGCCTGGGGGACGATGCCCGTTCGGTGCGTGAAGAAATCTTCGGCCCGATCTGCCATGTATCGCCCTTTGATACCGAGCAGGAAGTCATCGCCCGCGCCAACGACACGCGCTATGGCCTGGCGGCGACGATCTGGACATCAAACCTGAGCCGCGCCCATCGCGTCAGCGAAGCCATGCGCGTGGGCATCAGTTGGGTCAACACCTGGTTCCTGCGGGATTTGCGCACACCGTTCGGCGGTGCCGGCCTGTCTGGCATTGGCCGTGAGGGTGGCCTGCACTCGCTGAATTTCTACAGCGAATTGACCAACGTATGCATTCGTATCGACGAGGAGGCTCGGGATGTCTGAGCATTTGAAACGGGTGGCCGACCTGTTGCAGCACGCGGCAAAAACCGGCCAGGCGATTGACCCGATACGCGACCAATTGCCCGGTGGTATCGCCGAGGCCTACGCCGTGCAGCAACTCAACACGCTGCAACACGTGTGCGAAGGACGTCGGGTTACGGGGCGTAAAATCGGTTTGACTTCGGTGTCGGTGCAACGCCAGTTGGGTGTTAATCAACCGGACTTCGGTACTTTGCTCGACAGCATGGAATTCACCGACGGTGAAGAGATCCCGCACTCGCGCCTCATGCAGGCCAAATGCGAAGCCGAAGTGGCGCTGGTGCTTGAGCGCGACCTGGACTTTGAACACATCGTGCTCAGCGACTTGATCGCGGCCACCGCCTATGTGTTGCCGGCCATCGAGGTGGTGGGCAGCCGCATCGCCAACTGGAACATCGGCATCCTCGACACCATCGCCGATAACGCCTCGGCCGGGGTGTATGTGCTGGGCCAGCGCCCCGTGAAATTGCAGGACCTGGACTTGCGGCTGGCTGGCATGGTCATGGAGCGCCGGGGCGAGCCGGTGTCATTCGGCGTGGGCGCGGCGTGCCTGGGCAACCCGCTCAACGCGGCGTTGTGGCTGGCCCGCACGCTGGCGAGCAACGGCACCGCCCTGCGCGCCGGTGACGTGATATTGACCGGGGCGCTGGGCCCGATGGTCGCAGTGACGCCGGGCGATGTCTTTGAGGCTCGCATTCAAGGGTTGGGCAGTGTCCGTGCCTGCTTCGAACACGCCAGTTGAGATAAACCAATGAAAATCCAACGTATTGCCAAGCGCCTCGACGATGCCGCACGGCACGCAGAAGCCACCCCGCAACTGACCGGCGAAGACGCGCTGACCCTCGAAGAAGCCTACGCCGTGCAGCGCGTGCTGATCGACCTCCGGTTGGGCCGTGGCGCCCGCCAGGTCGGGATGAAAATGGGCTTTACCAGCCGCGCGAAGATGGCCCAGATGGGCGTCAGTGATTTGATCTGGGGCCGCCTGACCGACGACATGCTGATCGAGGAGGGCGGTAGCATCGACCTGTCGCGCTACGTGCATCCGCGGGTCGAGCCAGAAATCTGTTTCCTGCTGGGCAAGCGCCTGCACGGCGATGTTACCCCCTTGCAGGCCATGGCCGCCGTAGAGGCCGTCGCCCCGGCGTTGGAAGTGATCGACTCACGCTACCGGGACTTCAAGTTCTCGCTGCCCGATGTGGTGGCCGACAACGCTTCGTCATCCGGATTCGTGGTGGGTAGCTGGCAACGCCCGGACCTGGACTTGAGCAACTTGGGGTTGCTGATGAGCTTTGACGGGCGAGCGGTGGAGCTGGGCAGCACCGCTGCCATTCTTGGCTCGCCGGTGCGCGCCCTGGTGGCCGCCGCACGTTTGGCTGCGCAGCAAGGTGAAGCGCTGGAGCCGGGCTCGCTGGTCATGGCTGGTGCCGCGACTGCCGCCGTGGCCTTGCGCCCCGGCGTGGCGGTGCGCTGCGAATTCCAATCGCTGGGGGCCGTTGCCTTCAATACAGTACGCGAGGCATAACAGCATGAACCAAACACTTTCCGGCAGCGCCAAGGTCGTCGACGGCAAAGCCACGCCCCTGGGCACGTTTCCCCATGTAAAACGGGCGGGGGACTTTCTCTACGTCTCGGGCACCAGTTCGCGCCGCCCTGACAACAGCATCGCAGGCGCGGAGTTGGATGCGACCGGCCGCGTGCGCCCGGACATCGCGGTGCAAACCCGTGAGGTGTTGCAAAACATCCGCGACATCCTGCGCAGCGTCGACGCCGACCTGAGCGATGTGGTCGAGATCTGCAGCTACCTGGTCAACATGAATGACTTCTCCTCCTACAACCAGGTGTATGGCGAATTCTTCGACGCCAGCGGGCCGACCCGTACCACCGTGGCCGTGCACCAGTTGCCCCATCCGCACCTGGTGATCGAAATCAAGGCCGTGGCCTACAAACCGTTGCAGCGCCAATAGGGAGCCGGAGCATGTCTACTTTTCCAATTCCCGTGGCGATCATTGGCTCGGGCAACATCGGCACCGACCTGATGATCAAGATCCTGCGGTATTCCAAGTGCCTGGAAGTGGCCGCCATGGTCGGTATCGATCCGGCGTCCGACGGCCTTGCACGGGCTGCCCGCATGGGCGTGCCGACCACCGCGGGGGGTATTGACGGGCTGCTGGCGTTGCCGAACTTCGCGGATATCCGCATCGTCTTCGATGCCACGTCTGCCACCGCACATGCCGTGCATAACGCCAAATTGCAGCCCCACGGCGTGCGGGTGATCGACCTCACGCCCGCCGCTATCGGGCCGTATGTGATTCCCGTGGTCAACCTCGACAAACACAGGCAGGCGCCCAACCTGAACATGGTGACCTGCGGCGGGCAGGCGACCATTCCGATCGTGCATGCGGTGGCCCAGGTGGCGCCCGTGCATTACGCGGAAATCGTCGCCTCCATCTCCAGCAAGTCTGCCGGCCCCGGTACACGCGCCAACATCGACGAGTTCACCGAGACCACCTCGCGGGCCATCGTCGAAGTCGGGCAGGCGGCGCGAGGCAAGGCCATCATCGTGCTCAACCCGGCCGAACCCCCGCTGATCATGCGTGACACGGTTTACTGCTTTGTGTCGCCGGGCGCCGACACGGAGGCCATCCGCGCCGCAGTACAGGCCCGAGTGGCCGAGGTGCAGCAATACGTGCCGGGCTACCGCCTGAAACAGGACGTGCAGTTCGAGCATTACGGCGAGGACAACCGCCAGAACATCCCGGGGCTTGGCTGGAGCCTGGGCACCAAAGTCTCGGTGTTTTTGGAGGTTGAAGGGGCCGGGCACTACTTGCCGGCGTACGCGGGCAACCTGGACATCATGACCAGTGCAGCGGTGTCGGTGGCAGAGCGGATCGCCCACAGCCACGTTGGGGGAGGGGTATGAACATGGTTGCGACAGCAAAAAAAATCTACGTTTCTGACGTGACCCTGCGTGACGGCATGCACGCCATCCGCCATCGCTACAGCCTGGAACAGGCTGCGCAAATCGCCAAGGCACTGGACGAGGCGGGCGTCGACAGCATCGAGGTGGCCCACGGCGATGGTTTGCAGGGGTCCAGTTTCAATTACGGCTTTGGGGCCCACACCGACCTGGAATGGATCGAAGCGGTCGCCGATACGGTAAAGCGTGCGCAGATTGCCACCTTGCTGCTGCCGGGGATCGGCACGGTGCACGACCTCAAGGCGGCTTACAACGCCGGTGCCAGGGTGGTGCGAGTGGCTACCCATTGCACCGAGGCCGATGTGTCCCGCCAGCACATCGAGTATGCCCGCCAACTGGGCATGGACACCGTCGGTTTTTTGATGATGAGCCATATGCAGACCCCGGCCGCCCTGGCCGCCCAGGGCAAGCTGATGGAAAGCTACGGCGCCCAGTGCATCTACGTGGTGGATTCGGGCGGTGCGATGAGCATGTCGGATATCGCCGAGCGCTTTAAAGCCATGAAGGATGTGCTCGACCCGGCCACACAGACGGGCATGCACGCCCATCACAACTTGAGCCTGGGCGTGGCCAACAGCCTGGTCGCACTGGAACATGGTTGTGACCGTATCGATGCCAGCCTTACCGGCATGGGCGCGGGCGCGGGCAACGCACCGCTGGAGGTCTTTATCGCCGCCGCCGAGCGCATCGGCCTCAATCACGGCTGCGATGTGAAGCGCCTGATCGACGCGGCGGAGGACATTGTGCGGCCGCTGCAGGAGCGGCCTGTGCGGGTCGACCGGGAAACCCTGGCGCTGGGGTATGCCGGGGTTTACTCCAGCTTCCTGCGCCACGCGGAAGTGGCAGCCAAGACCTACGGGCTGTCGGCGTTTGACATTCTGGTGGAGTTGGGCAAACGCCGCATGGTCGGCGGCCAGGAGGACATGATTGTTGATGTGGCACTGGACATGCTCAAGGCGCACTGACACTCGCCTCCCGCTGTAAACGTAATACCCGGTTGCCTGAATGAGCGGCGCATTCCGCTCATTCATGGCCGGTGCTCGTCCGTTGTGTCGCGATGTTTGAAGTTGTTTCTCCCAATAAAAATAAAACCAGGCAACTGCCAACTCATGATGGATAACGACAAATGAATCTTGAAAAAGGGCTCAGGCACACACTAGGGCTGGCGTTGAGCTGCTCGCTGGCAGGCGTTGGGCAGGTCGCGCTGGCGACGGAGGGTGGGGCGTCGTCATACCCTATGGGCGCGGAAAACTTCATGTCCGGGGTGATGCCGCCGCCGGGGGTGTATGGCATCGTTTACGCGCAGCACTACGAGGCCGACCGCCTGCTGGGCAATGACGGCAGGCGGCTGCCGGTGGACTTCAAGCTGCAGGCCAACGTGATTGCACCCCGTGTGGTGTGGATCACAGAGCAGCAAGTGCTGGGCGGCCAGTTGGGCTTTGAGATCATTGCGCCATTGGTCGACCTCAGGGTGTCGGTCAACGGTGCCCGTGACCACAAGCGTGAACTGGGCGACATCACCTTCGGCTATGGCCTGGGTTACCACTACAGCGACAAGTTCCATGCGGTATACGGCTTGGACGTAATAGCCCCCACCGGTCGCTTCGACCGTAACGAGTCGCTCAACATCGGCCGCAACTACTGGGCGGTGCAACCGGTGGCGGCGTTCACTTATGTGGACCCTGCGGGCTTGAATCTTGACCTCAAGACCATGTATGACATCAATGCCCGAAACCCTGATACCCATTATCGATCAGGCCAGGAACTGCACGCCGACTTTGCCGTCGGCTGGGGCCTGGGTAACGGTTGGGTGGTGGGGGTGGGCGGTTATGCCTATCGGCAAACTACCGATGACGAGGTTGACGGCGAGCGCCTGCGCGATCACAAGGGGCGGGCGTTTGCCATCGGCCCCTCACTGAAATACACCAGCCCTGGCGGCTGGTTGGTCACCGCTAAGTGGCAGCAGGAAGCTGGCGTGCGCAACCGCGCCGAGGGTGATGCTTACTGGGTAAAACTGGCCTTTCCTTTTTAATGCTTTGCGCCTGAACGCAAGAGTTTCACTTCGGCTGAATTGCAGAGATACCGACTATGAATGTTCCCTTGTACAAGCATTTCAATTGCGTGGAGCAATTGAACGAGCAATATGACGTCGAAGCCTCGGTCGAGGATTTCGGCGCCTACGTGACGCAGTTTGTCGAAGGCAGTCTCGCGGTTCGCGAAACCCTGCCCAGCCAGTTGGACGTACCCTACGGCCCGACCCTGAGCGAAACCCTCGACGTGTTCTTCCCGCCCCAGGCAGCGGTCGACGGCGCAGGCCGCCCGGCAGTGTTTTTTGTTCATGGTGGTTACTGGAAGGCCACCAGCAGCAAGGAATGGAGCTACGTGGCCAAAGGGTTGAGCGATTTAGGCGTGATCACCGTGGTGGAAAACTACGCGCTGTGCCCGAACGTTTCCATCGCTGAAATTGTGCGTCAGCACCGTGCGGCCTTCAGCTTTATCTGGCGCAACGCCGAGCGTTTCGGCATCGACCGCCAGCGTATCGTGTTGGTTGGCCACTCGGCAGGCGCCCATGGTGTTGCCGAACTGCTGGGCACCGACTGGCCGGGAGAATATGGCCTGCCCGAACAACCCTACGTGGGCGCGGTGGCGGTCAGCGGTGTCTACGACCTGCGGCCTTTGCCTCACACCTTCCTGGCGCCGACACTGAACATCACCCCCGCACAGGCCGAGGCATTGAGCCCGCAACTGAGGATACCGGCGAACCTGCCGCCGCTGCTGCTGCCCTACGGGCTCCAGGAACCTGCAGAGTTCCAGCGCCAGACCGTCGACTACGCCGCGGCCTGCTCGGCCCGCAGCAAAAACGTGGAGCTATTGGCCTTGGCGTTTGACCACTTCAACATCCTTGATCAGTTGGCGGAAGGTGACGGACCCATTGCGAGGCAAGTGCTGGAGTGGCTTTCTGTCATCTTACCCTGATGGGGTTCATACGACCCTGAGCGGTAGATACGTGGCCAATGTCATGGGCGAAGTGACGGTGTGGATTCGCTATGAAACGGCGATAAACCGCAGCTTTGCCTGGGCTGCCGGGCGCTGTGCAAATTATTTTAAATAAATTGCATTTAAATCAGCACATTACAGATTTTCTGTGTATGATGCGGCCCACACCGAAACGAAGGGTGATTAGCTCAGCTGGGAGAGCATCTGCCTTACAAGCAGAGGGTCGGCGGTTCGATCCCGTCATCACCCACCATTCGCTTCATGTGTTACGCGCAGCGGTAGTTCAGTCGGTTAGAATACCGGCCTGTCACGCCGGGGGTCGCGGGTTCGAGTCCCGTCCGCTGCGCCATATTCGGTCACCTGGAACACTGAACGCCAGGTCGCCACAAGAAGCCCGCTCATTGAGCGGGCTTTTTTTCGTCTGCGATTTTGTATCGGGTTACCTGAGTTTTTTCTTCTTGGGCTGGCGCGTGGTCAGGTGCTCAAAGCAGAACGATGCCGCGCCAAACAACGCGATCATTGAGAGCACGATGATGCCGAGTGTTGAACCTTCCACGATGATTTCCTACGGTGTGATGGGGTAGGAAGCCACGGTAGTCGGTGCTTATGGGCCTCTCAACCGACTCGACGCAAACCTTACGGCCTGCGCCGGGTCCATACGCAACCTTTACAGGTTACGGCTGTGGCGGTAGTCGCTGATGGCCTCGTACACCGCCTTGCGCAAACGGTTGATGCCGCCGATGGGGCGATGCGCGTCCACCCCGAACCAGGGGTTGAACGACTGGTTGTCACACGCCAGGTTCTGCGCCGGTGTATCGAAATCCTGCGGCGGCAGGGTGACGGTGGCGACGGTTTCGTAAGGCGCGTCGCTTTCCTTCCATTCGATGCTGGTGTCCTCGATCGGCATGAAGACCTGCGGGTTCTGCCGCTGGATCTGCAACACGAAGCAGGCCGGGACGCGGTCGGTGGTCAGTTGCTGGGTCAGGGCGCTGCGCAGGAAGTTGGGCAAGTCCTGGTTTTGTTTGGGCAGGGTGTAGGCGGGGCAACGCTGCGGGTCGGGGGCCACGCGGAACTTGGCGTTGGCGCTGCCGAACTTGTAGGGCGATACCGAAAAGTACGTGGTCTGGGTCGGGCTCGCCGGTGGCGGCGCGAGGGTGGCCAGGGCGATGAATAAGTGGCGCACCTGCCAACTGCGCGGGTCCAGGCTTGGGAAGAACGCGAGTACTTTCTTGCCGTCGGCCTGCGCCGATACGTTTTGCGCGTACTCGGCAACATCGCTGACAAAGAAGTTGGGGTGGCTGAACATCACAAAATCCTGTTCGGCCCGGGTTTGCTGGTCTGCCAGCAGCTGTTTGCCGGGCACGTCGAGCACTTTGATCGCCATGCCCCGGGCATCCCGGATGCTGTCGAACTGCGGGTACGCGTTGCCGTTGGACAAGCGCATCAGCGCCTGCCACTGCTTGCCCGGTTCGGCGAACACGCCCTGGCGCAACGCCGGGTCGAGGTCGGCCAGCACGGTGACCTCTGCGTTCACGCAGCCATGCGCCTTGGCATGGGCATCGCGCAGGTAGCGCGTGCCCTCGCGGTGTTGGTCGACGATGCGCACCGCCGTCTGGATGATGCCTTGGGTCATCGCTGCTTCTCCCGGCGGAACCTGTTCGTCGGGTGATACCGGCCCGCTGTGTCGCCAGGCAAACCAAAGGGTGGCGAGCAGCCAGCCCAGCAGGCCGAGGCCCACCAACCACAGCAACGTCTTGCCAAGCCATGCGCCGAGGCGCAGCCAAAGTCTTGCGAACATCGAATGATCCTTTTCAGTGAGGCTGATACGTCAGGGCAGTTGCTGTTCGAGCGGGCCGCCCAACACTTTCAAATATTCCAGCAGCGCCCAACGCTCCTGCGGTTGCAGGCCGCGGCCGATCACGCCGTTGCCCCGTTGGCCTGCACGGAATTCGTGGCCGCTGTTGTGGTTGCCGGTGATTTTTGTGTCGAACAGGAATGCGTTGGTAAACGCCTCGGTGCGATAACCCAGGTGGCGCGGGTCGTATTCAAAGCCGCCTTTATAGAAGGTGGTGGCGCGCTCATCCTGGGGCGACAGCAGTTGGTAGAGCGTCGGTACGGAGCCGTTATGCAAAAACGGCGGCGTCGCCCAGACCCCGGCCAATGGCCGCGCCTTGTACGCCCGCAGTTCACGCACGCCAATGGGCAGGCCGTAGCCGTCCAGGCGCGGGCGCTCGGCGGGGGTAACGCCGGCCGCACGGTAGGCGTGGTCCTCGACAAAGGCGGTGACATAAGCCAGGCCCTTGGCCACGGACAGGCTGTGCAAGTCCAGCGGCTCGCCCGGGGTCGGGTGCAGTTCGACGTTCAATCTTGCAAGCTCGGCCGGGTCCCATTGCAGGGCGCTGAGGTCGTAGCGTTGGTTGGCGATGTTGTCGGCAGTGCCGGGGTCAGTGCCGATCGCCTCCACCGGGATCATTTTCAGGGCCTTCACCGGGCGGCCGTTGACGGTCGTCACGTCTGGAACGTGGCAACCGGCGCAGTTCTCGATAAACAGTGCGCGGCCCTTGGCGGCCAGCGGTTTGTCGATGGCGCCAAACAAGTCCTCTGGCCAGGTGGGTGGCTTGAGGCGTTGCAGGGTTTCTTCCAGGGTATTGAGGTCGCGCACACGTACGCTGGACGGGTAGCGCGCGTCGCCCTTGAGCGGCTGGCCGGCGCTGTCGAAAAAGTCCAGCGTGGCGCCCACGCCCAGCGCCTCGCCGATGTTGCGCGCCATGGGCTGCTGCGCCGAGCCGTTCCATTGCACCCAGTCGAAGGTCCACATGTCCCACAGTTGGGGGTAGTCCACGGGCGCGTTGGCGACGCGGTAGTTGTCCGGCGAAATGGCGTCACCAAAGCTGGCGTTGGCGATGCGGCCAAAGGCGTCGGTGCGGCCGGGGCCTTCTTCGGTGGGGTAGAGGCCGCGGTGGGTGTCGTTCCAGGCGGTTTTGAGGAAGGTGTTCAGGGATTTTTTGAAGCCCTCGCGCAATTGCCGGTGCCCGGTGTCGTATTGGTCCCCCAGTACATGACGGGCGAACCGCTCGAATTTCCATGGGTTGTAATAGGTGGCCGCAAGGCTTGCGACCAGGGCCTGACCAAAACTGCCGCCGCGCAGGGTGGGCACGCTGGACGGCAACACATGCTGGGCCGAGCCGCCGTCAATGCGCAGGCCCTGGCCTTTGAAGTTGAGTTGGCCGGTGTGGCAGGCGGCGCAGGTGATGTCGAGAAACTCGTCGTTGCTGCCGGCATTTTTGTGCCGGGCGAACCCCACGGGCAGGTTGCCGGGGTTTTGCGCAGTGGGCACCTGTTTGGGGTCCACCAGGAAGCCGAAGCGCGCCAGGTATTCAGGGGTGGCAAAGCGTTGCTCGGAGAAGGGCAGTTCCAGGGCGGTGAACCAGTTGTAGTGCAGGCCTTTGACCTGGGTGCCTTGGGGGGTGAAGTAGTAGGTCTGGCGATCAGCCTCGCTCCATTGGGGCGGGTAGTGCACCTGTTCCACCGGCACGTAGGTCGGCAGTCTGGGGTTGATCACGTAATACAGCACCACCGCCAGGGCCAAGGCCAGCAGGGTTAGAAACAGCAGGAAAACACGGGAAAAAGTGCGCAAGATAACGATCCTTGTCGAGTTGTTGCAGTGTTATGCCACCCCGTCCGGAGGGCAGCAAGTGGCCATTTGCCTTGATTTGGTTGCGCGCCTTTCCGTAGGAGCGCTCCGATCGGCGTAAAAATGCGTTTAAACACGTGAACTTATCAGTATTTTCCTGCTCACATGCCGGTAGCCATTGGTCGTGGCCGCCTGATAAGCTCGCGACTTTACTCGAATGCCCTTTTGGCGCACGAACAAGGAAATAGCATGAAACAGCATCGGTTGGCGGCGGCGGTGGCCCTGGTAAGCCTGGTACTTGCGGGTTGCGATTCGCAAACCAGCGTAGAGCTGAAAACCCCGGCGCAAAAAGCTTCCTACGGTATCGGCCTGAACATGGGCAAAAGCCTTGCTCAAGAAGGCATGGACGACCTGGACTCCAAAGCGGTAGCTCAAGGTATCGAAGATGCTATCGGCAAGAAAGACCAGAAGCTTAAAGACGACGAACTGGTTGAAGCCTTTGCTGCGCTGCAAAAGCGTGCCGAAGAGCGCATGACCAAGATGAGTGAAGAGTCGGCGGCTGCCGGCAAGAAATTCCTCGAAGAAAACGGCAAGAAGGATGGCGTGGTCACCACCGCTTCCGGCCTGCAGTACAAGATCGTGAAGAAAGGCGACGGCGCACAGCCCAAGCCGACCGACGTGGTGACTGTTCACTACACCGGCAAGCTCACCAACGGCACCACCTTTGACAGCTCCGTGGATCGCGGCAGCCCGATCGACCTGCCGGTGAGCGGTGTGATCCCGGGTTGGGTTGAAGGTCTGCAACTGATGCACGTGGGCGAGAAGGTCGAGCTGTACATCCCGTCCGACCTGGCTTACGGCGCGCAGAGCCCGAGCCCGGCGATTCCAGCCAACTCCGTACTGGTCTTCGACCTGGAGCTGCTGGGCATCAAGGACCCTGCAAAAGCAGACGCAGACGCCACCAAGAAGTAATCGGCGCCTGACCACCCAACGCCCCGTTTCGACGGGGCGTTGTCGTTTCTGGCGGGCGTGTACGGATCCAATCGAACGGATGGGGTGCAGGGCAGTCTGATAAAGAACCCGCATACGGGTAGACGCACAATCGCTCCAAGTCAATGAATTATTGGGTTTTTTTATGTGCGCAAAAAACGCCCGATTTGAACGCAGCCCTTGTAATACAAGGCTTTGAGCCGCATAAAAGAGCTCTGTTCACAAGGTTATCCACAATTTGTGTGGATAACATTTTTGTTCACCTGGAACGGGAGTGACGATGAAAGCACCGTGGAATTTCACCCGCTTCCTGCCCATGGCCGCCCGGCTCCTGGGGCGCGGGCGCCTGCCCAGCCTGCTGTTCGCCGTGGCCGCCAAAGGGTCGAGCCAGGGAAACCGGCTGGGCAAGCTCAAGGATGATCTCAAGCTGCTCCAGGCCCTGTGCCTGGCCTACTGGCGGGGCGAGTACCGGGCCATCAGCCCCAAAGCGCTGATTTCGGTGGTGGCGGGGCTGATGTACTTTCTGAGCCCGATCGATGCGATTCCCGATTTCATCCCGGTGTTTGGCATGCTCGATGACATCGCCGTGCTGGCCTGGGTGATGAAGACCCTGGACGGTGAATTGAGCGCCTTTCGCGCCTGGCGTGAGCGCCAGGCGCCGGAAAAACTGGCCGTGGTAGAGCGCTTGCCCGCCACGGCGCAGCTGCTGGAACAAGAAAATCCGAAAAAAAACTGAACCTTGCGCACATCCCCCTGCGCTCTTTGTGGCTGTTAGGATTACACTTCTACGGAAATAGCCTACATAGAAAGTGTTGAGATCCTACGGGGCAGTCATGGATATTCAGATAATTTCACGGGATGGTGCGCCCGAATACGCGGTGTTGCCATGGGCTCAGTACCAGGCGCTGTTAAAAGCCGCCGGTCAGCAGCCAGCATCTGCGCCGTCCAGCGCGCCTGCTGCCACCGTCGAAGCCGCGTTGCGTCCCTTGCAGGACCTGCGCAGCCTGCGCGAGGCCAAGGGCCTGGCCATTGAGGTGCTGGCCCGTACGGTGGGCATCAGCCCGTCTTACCTGGGTTTGATCGAAAGTGGTGAACGCCAGCCGGACGCCGCGATTCGTCGCAGCCTGGCCTGGGAATTGGGCGTGCCGGGCTGGAGGGAAGAGCCATGAGCCTACGAATCAGCCGTCAACATTGGGACGGTTTGCTTAACGAGCTGGACCAGGCCCGCCGCCAGCGGCACCTGCTGACCTACCGCGCACTGCTTGAACGCCTGCAATTTCCCACCCCCGCCATGCAAACCCTGACTGCCGCCCTTGAGCACCTGGCGGCCCTGGACGCCAAGGCCGATCAACCGCTGCGCAGCTCACTGGTGATCAGCCAGGGGGCGAGCCGCCTGCCACGTACCGGCTTTTTCGAGTGCGTGGAGCGCCTGGGGCGCTTTTGCGGGCCGTCCGATGGCGTGGCGGCGGCGTCGTGGCACGCCTCGGAAGTGGTGCGGGTGTTTGAGTACACGTACCCGGCGTCGGCCGAGGCTTGAGTTATAAGGGCTGCGGCTCGGTCAGGCTCGATTGCAGGCTGTCAATCACATGAATGCTGTACCCCGGCACATGCTTGGCGTGGTGCTTGGCCTGCGAGGCCAACTCGGCCAGTTGGCTGGCATCCAGTTGTCCACAGGCCTGTGGGTGTAAGTGCACCACCCCGATGGACAGCGATAACAACGCAAACTCCTGACGCACACCCTGTCGATTCAGGGCTACAAAGCAGCCTGCCTCAAGGTGCTCGCTGCGGTAGAAACGCCGGCACTGGGTCTGGAAGTCGTCCAGCAATTGGGTGAGCCGCTTGCGCCAATCCTGCGGGCCCAACACCAACAAAAAATCATCCCCCCCCGATATGCCCCACGAAATCCCGCGTCGGGTCTACCCGGTCGTTGAGGCATTGCGCCAGGCACAGCAGCACTTCATCCCCGCGCCCATAGCCGTAGATATCGTTGAACGGCTTGAAGCTGTCGATATCCACGTAGCAGATCACCGATTCGCGCTGTTGCTGCAACAGGCGCGTCAGGCATTGCTGGATCGGCACGTTGCCCGGCAGCAGCGTCAGCGGGTTGGCGTAGCGAGCTTGTTGGATTTTCAGCTCGGTAATCAGCTTGAGCACGTCGATCACCCGCCCCAGCCCCAGGTAGTCGCCGTTGAGGGTAATGATGAAATCTTCTTCAATACGCTGGCGTGCACGGCTGGTGAGCAGGCGGCTGACTTGTTGCAACGACTGGTTCAGTTCCACCGCTAGAAAGTCATCGCTCATTAATCGGCTGATAGGTTTGCGGGCGAACAGGTCAGTGCCAAAAGGCTTGAGCAGCGCGTCGGACAGCGAGTGCCGATGGACGATGCCCACCGGGTGCCCACGCGTGTCCAGCACCGCCAGCGAATTGAGGTTGGCCTGCTGGCGAAACGCTTCGAGCACCTTGGCCGTGGCGGTGTCCTGGCCCACGGCGGGTTGCTCGTTGAGCAGGGCGCTGAGGTCACTGCCTTCTTCGTTGAGCGCAACGTTGGCATGGTCGGGCTTGGGCAGCATCAACCGTGCGTCTTGTGGCGGGTGTTCCTGCGGGCGGCAGAGCAGGTAGCCCTGGACCAGGTCGACGCCCATTTCGGTGAGCACCGCCAACTCTTCCGGCAATTCGATACCCTCGGCAATCACTTGGGCGCGGGAGGCCTTGGCGATGTGCAGGATGGAGCCGACGAATTCGCGCTTGAGGGCGTCCTGGTGAATGCCGTCGATAAAGTGCCGGTCGATCTTGACGTAGTCCGGGCGCAACTCCGACCACAACCGCAGGCTGGAATAACCGGCGCCGAGGTCGTCCAGGGCAATCGAGAAGCCCATGGCGCGGTAATGATGCAGCGCGGTTTGCAGCAATTGAAAATCGTCGGTGGGGGTTTGCTCGGTCAGCTCGATCACCACCTGGCTGGGCGGGATGCCAAAGTCCTTGAGCAACTGCAAGGTGCGGCCGGGCTGGTGGGCGCTCTCCATCAATGATTCGGGGGACACGTTGAGAAACAGCTTGCCCGGCAGCTGCTGGGCGCTGAAGCGTCGGCAGGCGCTTTCCCGGCAGGCCATTTCCAGTTCGCTGAGGCGCCCCGCGTGGGCGGCCACTGAGAACAGGGCGATGGGGGAGTGCAATGGGCTGTTGGACGGCCCGCGGCTAAGGGCTTCGTAGCCCAGGATACGTCGCTCGGAGAGGGAAACGATCGGTTGGAACAGGCTGTGTAAGCTGCCTTGAGCCAGAATTGAGCCCAATGCATTCAGCTGTTCGGTCATGGTCATGGTGATCTCGATCGAAAAAAAAGGACCGGAGATGTCGAGTCTCCGGTCCTTTATTTCACGACAGAATGATGTCTATTTGATGACGCTCCACGGGGTGTTCACATTAAATTGCCATCACTTACTGCTTGGCCACGGTCTTGCTGATCTTCAAGTAGTCCAGCAGGATCCGCCCGGTTTCGCTCAGGTAGGCATCGTCTTCTGGCTTGGTCTTGTCGGGCTCGGCCGGGATCGCATCTTCGTCTTCTTTCTTCAGCTCTTTGAGCGGGGCTTCACCCTTGGCCTTGCGGCGGGCGTTTTCCAGCACCAGTTGCTGATTTTCGATGTCGGTGTGCTGGGCACGACGATCCACTTCGTTGAGGCTGACGGTTTTTTCTTCCAGCAGCTTCTTGGCCAAGGCCAGTTTGTCGCGGATGAACACGAATTCGGCGTCTTTGGCCGAACGCGCTTCGTGGTCGGCTTTCAACTGCGCCAGGTACGGTTTGAACGGGTCCACCGCAGGCTTGATCGCAGGACGGATGGTGTCCCACGGCATGGCCTCGGGCAGGGCGCTCTCGCCGATTTCCTTGGTGTCGATGATCGACGGGAAGTCCACGTCCGGCAGTACGCCCTGGTGCTGGGTGCTCTGGCCGGAAACCCGGTAGAACTTGGCCAGCGTGAGCTTCAGTTCGCCATGGTTGAGCGGCTGGATGGTCTGCACGGTGCCTTTGCCGAAGGTCTGGCCGCCGATGATCAACGCACGGTGGTAGTCCTGCATCGCGCCGGCAAAAATCTCCGAGGCGGACGCCGAGAGGCGGTTGACCAGCAAGGCCATCGGGCCTTTGTAGAAGGCGCCCGGGTTCTCGTCTTCGAGCACGTCGACACGGCCGTCAGCATTGCGCACCAGCACGGTCGGGCCCTTGTCGATGAACAGGCTCGTCAGCTCGGTGGCTTCCTGCAAGGAGCCGCCGCCGTTGTTGCGCAGGTCGATGACCACGCCGTCGACTTTGTCTTTTTGCAGCTCGGTCAGGATCTTCTTGACGTCGCGCGTGGTGCTCTTGTAGTCCGGATCGCCTGCGCGGAACGCTTTGAAGTCCAGGTAGAACGCAGGCACCACGATCACGCCCAGCTTGTAGTCCTTGCCATCCTGCTTGAGGTTGAGGATTTTCTTCTGGACGGCCTGGTCTTCGAGTTTCACCGCTTCACGGGTGATGGACACGATCTTGCTGGTCTGGTCGTTAGGCGCGTTGGTGTGCGGAATCACTTCCAGGCGCACCACACTGCCTTTGGGGCCGCGGATCAGCTTGACCACTTCGTCCAGGCGCCAGCCGACCACGTCGACCATTTCCTTGTCGGCCTGGGCTACACCGATGATCTTGTCAGCCGGTGCCACTTGCTTGGTCTTGTCGGCAGGACCTGCCGGCACCAGGCGTACGATTTTGACCTGGTCGTTGTCGCTTTGCAGGACGGCACCGATGCCTTCCAGCGACAGACTCATGTTGATATCAAAGTTTTCCGCATTATCGGGCGACAGATAATTGGTGTGCGGGTCGTAGGACATCGCGAAGGTGTTGATGTAGGCCTGGAAGATGTCCTCGGCACGGGTCTGGTCCAGGCGCGCCAACTGGTTCTTGTAGCGCTTGGTCAACAGTTCCTGAATGGCCTTGGGCTCTTTGCCCGCGATCTTCAGGCGCAGCACTTCATCCTTGACGCGCTTGCGCCACAGGTCATCCAGCGCGGCTTCGGAGGTCAGCCAAGGTGCGTCCTTGCGGTCGACCAGCAAGGTTTCCTTCTGGGTGAAGTCGAACTTGTCGACGCCCTTGTCCAGTTCGCCGATGGCGAAGTCCAGACGCGCTTTGACGCGGTCCAGGTAACGCTTGTAGATGGTGAAGCCGGGCTGCAGGTCGCCGCTCTTGAGGAAGTCGTCGAACTGCGTCTTCCACTTGTCGAACTCGGCGATGTCGCTGGCCAGGAAGTAGCTGCGCGACGGGTCCAGCAGCTTGAGGTAGCTGTCATAGATGATCACCGAGCGGGCATCATCCAGCGGCGGCTTGCTGTAATGGTGGCGCTTGAGCAACTCGACAACGTTAAGGCTGGCAATCACCTCATCGCGATCTGGCTGAAGATTGTCCCAGCTGTTGGCTGCGAACGTATTGGCCGAAAACGGCAAGCTGCCAAGGCCAATGAATAGAGCGAGGGCGGTGCTGGGGAACAAATGCTTCATGCTGATTCGACGCGGGGGCAATTGATAACGCATATTAGGCCGTCTTTGAAGTCGCCGGTTCCGTAAGGGCCGGTCGCATAATGCAAAAAGCCCGGCGATACAGCTACGGGCTCAGTCCGGACTCACTATGGAGGCACTGTGAAAGCATTGCAAGGCGTTGAAGGTCATGTGGCGTGGGTTGATGAACCAAGTCCTACATGCGATGTAGGTCAAGTGCGCATTCGTGTCGCGGCAGCGGGCTTGAACCGTGCCGATTTATTACAGCGTTCCGGGCTGTATCCGCCGCCGCCGGGTGCCAGCCCGGTGCTGGGCCTGGAGTGTTCCGGGGTGATCAGCGAAGTGGGCCCGGGTGCGTCCTGGCAGGTGGGCGACCGGGTGTGCGCCCTGCTGGCCGGTGGCGGCATGGCCGAAGAAGTGGTGGTGGATGGCCGCCACGTGCTGCCGGTGCCGGAGGGTATTTCCCTGGCCGAAGCTGCCGGGCTGCCGGAGGTGTACAGCACCGCGTGGCTGAACCTGTTCCAGCTGGCAGGCCTCAAGCCGGGTGAAAAGGTGCTGTTGCATGCCGGGGCCAGCGGTGTGGGCTCGGCGGCGATCCAGTTGTGCAAAGCGTTTGGTAGCCCGTGCTGGGTCAGCGTGGGCTCGGCGGACCGCCTGGCGTATTGCGAGGCACTGGGGGCCCAGGGCGGCGTGATCCGCACCGACGGTATTGAAAGCCTGAAGGACTTTGCGCCGTTCGACGTGATCCTCGACCCGGTGGGCGGCAACTATGCGGCGCTCAACATCAGCCTGCTGGCCCGTGACGGGCGCCTGGTGTTGATCGGCTTGATGGGCGGGCGTGACGCGCAGATCGACTTGGCCCAGGTTTTGGGCAAGCGCTTGCAGGTGCTGGGTTCGACGTTGCGCAGCCGGGATGACCAGTTCAAGGCCGACCTGTTCAGCGATCTGAGCCAGCACGTGTGGCCCCTGTTTGCCGAAGGGCGCTTGAGCCCGCAACTGGCCAAGACCTTTGCCATCCAGGACGCCGAAGCGGCGTTTGCGGAGTTGGCCACCAACCAGATCGCTGGAAAGCTGGTGCTGGTGATCGACGAAAGCCTGGTGTGAGGCCCATCTCGGGCTTGCCCGCGATGGACGCCAGGTTCAGGTCCAGCTGTGAATGGGCCAACCCGCCTGTTCGGCATGCGCGCGCAGCACCGGATCCGGGTTGACCACCTGCGGGTGGTCCACCTTTAGCAGCAACGGCAGGTCGTTGCGCGAGTCCGAGTAGAAGTACGCGCCCTCCAGGCTCTCACCTTCTTGCGCCAGCCACGCCATCAAGCGCGTGATCTTGCCTTCGCGGTAGGTCAACACGCCCACGGTCTGGCCGGTGTAGGTGCCATGGGCGACGCCCAGTTCAATGCCCAGCACTTCGTCGATGCCAATACGGGCCGCAATCGGCGTGACCAGGTGGGTGCTCGAAGCGGAAATCACCAGAATCCGGTCGCCATTCTGGCGATGGCGGGCGATGGTACGGGTCGCGTCGCTGTAGATCAGCGGCTCGATCACGTCCTCGACCCAAGGCTCCACCAGGTGTTCCAGTTCTTGCGGTGTGCGGCCGATCATCGGCTCCAGGCTGAAGTCCATGAAGTCTTCCATGGCCAGCTTGCCCTGGCTGTAGGCCGCCATCAGTTCGTTGTTCTTGCGCATGAACGACTCGGGGTCTACCCAGCCCAGCCGACCCATCTGCTCGCTCCAGAGCGTGGCGCAGTCACCGTGGATCAGGGTGTCGTCCAGATCAAAAATTACCAAAGCCATTTCACGCTTCCTCAATAAAGTGTTGCAACCTCAGGCCACCTCGCAGAGCGCACTGGGATCGATGGACAGTGCCAGGCGTTGGCCGTCGGGGTACAGATCATCGGCGCAGCGGTTGAGCACGTCCACCACCAGTTCCACCCCACGCGCCTCGACGCGGTAGCGAATCACGTTGCCCAACAGGCTGTGGCTGCGCACCAGCGCGTCCAGCTCGCCGGTGCGGCTCAGCTCGATGGCCTCCGGGCGAATGGCGATGCGGCTGTGGACCTGGCGTTGCAGCAACTGGCTGGCCTTGTCGGCGTCCAGCAGGTTGTAGTTGCCGATGAACCCTGCGGCGAACACATCCACGGGAGCGGTGTAGAGGGTTTCGGCGTCGCCGCTTTGCACGATCTTGCCCTGGTTCATCAAAAAGATGCGGTCGGACATGGTCAGCGCTTCTTCCTGGTCGTGCGTCACAAAAATAGTGGTCAGCCCCAGTTCGCGCTGGATGTGACGGATTTGTTCACGCAGGTGCTTGCGAATGCGCGCGTCGAGGGCCGACAGCGGCTCGTCGAGCAGCAGCAGGCGCGGGCGCGTCACCAGCGAGCGAGCCAGGGCCACGCGTTGGCACTGGCCGCCGGACATCTGGTGCGGGTAGCGCCCGGCGAGGTCTTTGAGCTCCACCAGTTGCAGCACTTCCTGCACACGTTTATGGCTGTCGTCGGCGTTGACCTTTTGCATGCGCAGGCCAAAGGCGAGGTTTTGCTCCACCGTCATGTTGGGGAACAGCGCGTAGCTCTGGAACACCATGCCGATGTTGCGCTTCTGCGGGCTCAGCGGGACGATGTCCTGGCCGTCCAGCAGGATTTTCCCGCTGTCCACCGGGGTCAGGCCAGCGATGCAGCGCAACAGTGTGGACTTGCCGCAACCGGACGGCCCGAGCAGGGTGACGAACTCACCCTTGGCGATCTCGCAGTTGATGTCACTGAATACCGGGGTGCCGGCGTAGCCTTTTTGCAGGCGTTGGACGTTGACGAAGCTCATTGGCTTTTGTCCTTGTTCAAGATGTTGGCGGCCCAGGTCAGCACCAGCACGAAGAAGAAATAGGAGATCACCAGCGCACTGGTGAAATGGCCGCTGCTGTTGCGCATGTTGTTGAGGTACACCTGCAGCGTCTCGTAGCGAGTGCCCACCAGGATGTTGGCAAACACGAACTCGCCGAACAGAAACGAAAACGACAGCAGCAACGCCACCATCAGGCCCTTGCGCAGGTTGGGCAGCACCACCAGCAGGGCGGCCTTGAACGGGCTGGCGCCTAGCAGTTGGGCGGCGTCCATCAGGTCGCGCAGGTTGATGGCTTGCAGGTTGTTGGTGATGGCCCGGTACATGAACGGCAGCGCGATGGTGAAGTAGCAGCCGATCAGGATCCACGGCGTGCCCACCATGGCGAACGGCCCCGAGCCATACAGTTGCAACAGCCCCACCGACGACACCACCGGCGGCACCGCGAACGGCAGCAGGATCAGGATGTTCATCAGCGCGTCGAGCTTGGGAAAGTGGTAATGCACCACAAACAGCAGCGGCAGGATCAGCACCACCGACAGGATCAGCGCGCCGACACACACCAGCAACGATTGACCGAACGCATTCAAAAACCGCGGGTCACTCCACAGCTGCATGTACCACTTGAGGGTAAAGCCTGAGGGCAACACCGTGGCCGACCAACTGCTGGCAAACGAATAGACCAGCGTGCCGAGCAACGGCAGCACGAGGATGGCAAACAGCAGATAAGCCACTACCCGGTGGTAGAGGGCGGCCGAGCCGGGTTCAGCGCGAGACATGGTAGCTCCTCTTGAGCAGCAGTTGATGGACCACGGTCACCACGGTCATCAGCGCCACCAGCACCACGGCCAGGGCGCTGGCCATGTTCGGGTCCAGGGAAATATCGCCGGACACCATGGCGGCAATGCGGATCGGCAGCACGTTGAAGTTGCCGGTGGTCAAGGCATACACCGTGGCGTAGGCGCCCAGGGCGTTGGCCAGCAGGATCACAAAAGTGCCCAGCAGGGCCGGGGTCAGCACCGGCAGGCCGATGTGCCGCCAGTACTGCCAGCCGTCCGCGCCGAGCAGGGCCGCCGATTCGCGCCAGTCTTCACGCAGGGCGTCGAAGGCGGGGTAGAGCAGCAGCACGCCGAGGGGGATCTGAAAGTAGGTGTAAAGGATGATCAACCCGGTCTTGGAATAGAGGTTGAAGTCCTGAATGATCCCGGCCTGCTTGAGCATCAGCGTGATGCTGCCGTTGAAGCCCAGCAGGATGATGAAGGCAAACGCCAGCGGCACACCTGCAAAGTTGCTGGTCATGTTGGCAAACGCGGTGACGAAGTTGCGCAGTGGTGAGTCCACCCGGCGCAGCGAATAACTGCCGAGCACCGCGATGATGATGCCGAACACGCTGGAGTAGAAGCTGATCTCCAGGCTGTACTGGATCGCTTGCAGGTAGAACTTGGAGCTGAAGATCTTGGTGAAGTTGGCCAGGCCCCACCCGGACTCTTCCGACTGCAGGCTGCTGATCATCACCCAGGCCAGCGGCGCAATTTCAAACACGATAAAAAACACGGCGAAGGGCACGAGGCACAAGGCCGCCAGCCACTTGCCACGGGTCATGGAATTCACTTGAGCAGCTCCCGGCATACAGGTTTGTCATGGGGGACACCGAGCAGCTCGCAGACGGTGCCGCACAGATCGGTTTGTTGGGGCGCGGCGTGGGCGTCCAGGCTGAACGCATCGCCCAGCACGAACAGCGGCACTTCCCGTTCTTCGGGCAACAGGCCGTTGTGGGAGCGGTCATTGTTCATGCCGTGGTCGGCGGTCACCAGCACCTGGTAGCCCGCCTCGAGCCAGCCTTGCAGGTAGTCGGCCAGGATGATGTCGGCCGAGCGGGCGCTGTTACGGTATTGCGGGGTGTCGAGGCCGTGCTTGTGGCCGGCGTCGTCGATGTTCATCGGGTGCACCACCAGAAAGTTCGGCGCGTGTTTGAGGCGCAGGCTTTCGGCGTCGGCGAACAGGTGGGAGTCGGGGTAGTGGTCGTTCCAGTAGAAATGACCGTGCTGGATCGCCAGCGCCTTGTCGTCGGTGTGCCGATCGCGGGCGGCGATGAACGGGCTGCGGTTGTACAACTCGCTGACCCAGTGATAGGCCGCCGCCGCCGTGCTAAGGCCTGCGTCGGTGGCGTAATGGAAAATGCTGCGCTGGTTGGACAGGCGCGAGACATGGTTGTGCACGATGCCGCTCTGAATCGGCGGTACGCCGGTAAGAATGCATTCGTACAACGGGCGGGACAGGGCGGGCAGTTCACATTCCAGTTTGTACAGCGCTGCGCGTCCTGCGCCGATATAGGCCTGCAAGTGCCCCATGGCGTGTCGGGCAACCTCAAAGTTCAGGCCGTCGAGCACGACAAGGATGACGTTGTGCTTCATGGGGGCTGGCGCTCCGCAACAGAGGGGGGTTGAAACAAGAGCGGTGTGGGCGCGCGCAAGCCCGCGCCCACACCGGGTAAAGCCTTACTGCATATTGATGATGACTTCTTCCTGCCACTTCTGCGGCAGCGCCTTGGAGGTCTTCTCCCAAGCGTCGGCGTCTTTGATTGGGGTCACCTTTTTGTACTGCTCGTTTGGCAGCAGCTTGGCCTGCACGTCGGCGGGCAGGGTCAGGTGCTCGGCACGAATCGGACGGGCGTTACCCTTGGCCAGGTTGATTTGGCCAGCGTCGCTGAAGATGTATTCACGGGTCAGCTTGGCCGCGTTCGGGTGCTTGGCGTATTTGTTGATGAGCGTGGTGTAGCCGGAAATCACCGAGCCGTCCGACGGGATCAGCACTACATAGTCATCCGGGTTGGCCATCTTGGCCTTGTAGCTCAGGCCGTTGAAGTCCCAGACCACACCCACTTCGACTTCGCCTTTTTCCATGGTGGCGATGGTCGGGTTGGCCAGCGACAAGCGGCCTTGCTTGGCGATGTCGGCAAACATCAGCAGCGCAGGCTGGATGTTTTTCTCGTCGCCGCCGGTGGCGAACGCGGCAGCCAGTACGCCGTTGGCGGCCTGGGCAGCGGTGCTGACGTCACCGATGGACACTTTGTATTTGCCGGTCTTCAGGTCTGCCCAGCTCTTGGGGGCTTCGGAGCCGTGCAGCAGCTTTTTGTTGACGATGAACGCGATGGTGCCGGTGTAGGCCAGCGCCCAGTGGCCGTCCTTGTCTTTGGCCCAGTCAGGCACTTGGGCCCAGGTGGTGGGCTTGTAGGGCTGGGTCACGCCTTTTTTCTCGGCGATGGGGCCGAAGGCGGCACCGACGTCACCGATGTCGGCGCTGGCGTTGTCTTTTTCGGCGTCGAACTTGGCGATTTCCTGCGCCGAGCTCATGTCGGTGTCGATGTGCTTGAGGCCGTAGGTCTTGGCCAGGTCTTCCCAGGTGCCTTTCCAGTTGGCCCAGTCATCGGGCATGCCCACGCTGTTGACTGCACCTTCCGTCTTGGCGGCGGCCTCGAGGGTTTTCAAATCGGTATCAGCCGCCATGGCGGCGGTGCACATGGCGATAGTCGAACCTAACAGTGATGCCAGGAAAAGCTGTTTCATCCGAAGCTCCTTTGGGCGTTTTCAACGCTGCGTTTTTTTAACGTTTGCGGTGGTGTTGGTCTAGGTCAGCAATACCTGAGCCAATTTAGGCCAGGTGGATGACAGTTTCATGTCGGTGTCGTTTTTAAATCAGTTGTGTCGTTAAGCGCGAGGTAAGCGTAGACCATGCCAAAGTGCCCGTAAGTACTGGACTTGGCCGATGTATTGCAGCGTATTCGGCAGGCCGTCGACACCCGCTGTCATCTCTCGGTCATGTGCGATGCCTAGGCTTGCACGCAGTAGAAGGGGCACCGAGGAAGCGCGTTCGCTGCACTTCGATGGTGCTGGTCTAGTCCAAATGAGTAACGTTGATGCGCGATGAGGCAACCAAGGCAGTGACCACCATAGGCCAGGCGCTGCAAGAGCAGATGGGCCATGGTTTATTGCCGCCCGCCAGTAAATTGCCGGCCGAGCGCAAGCTCAGCGAGTTGTTTGGTACCACCCGGATTACCGTGCGGGAAGCCTTGTTACAACTGGAGGCCCAAGGGCAGATTTATCGCGAGGAGCGGCGTGGCTGGTTTGTTTCACCGCCCCGGCTGGCCTACAACCTGATGCAGCGCAGCCACTTTCACGCGATGGTCAGCGCCCAGGGCCGGGAGCCGTCCACCGAGGTGATTTCGGCGCGGCTGCAACCGGCCTCGGCGGCGGTGTGTGCGTGGTTGCAGTTGCCAGCGTTGTCCAGCGTGATCCAGATCTGCCGCAACCGCAGGATCGACGGGCGCCTGGTGTTGTACGTGGAGCACTACCTGAACCCGCAGTATTTCCCCGGGATTCTGGAGTGTGATTTGAATCAGTCGATTACCGAGCTGTACGCCCGCCTGTATGACCTGCATTACGGGCGGGTGCGTTTCGAGATCGTGCCCACGTCATTGCCGGTGGAGGCCGCCGCCGCGTTGCGGGTGTCGGCGGGCAGCCCGGGCTTGCGCATTGCCCGGGTCAATTATGACCAGCATGAGCGCCTGATCGACTGCGACCTTGAGTTCTGGCGCCACGATGCCATTCATGTGGGCGTGGACGTGGTGTGAGTCAACGGGCGAGTGCGCTGATGACCTGGTCCACAGTGCTCGCCAATGCTTCCACCGGGTCGTCACCGTCGGTGCCCAGCACCTGCAACGTCGCACCGCCTGCGCTCACGGCGGACTTCACCGCTTCTGACGGCTGGCGGTGGTGCAACACCACTGCCACGTCGTTGTCCTTGAGGGTGGCACTCAATTGCTGCAACGCTTGAGGCGTCCATTCGGTGTCCGGGCGTGCATCGGTGCTGACCAACTCCAGGTTCAGGCTGCTGATCAGGTAGCCGAAGTGGTCACTGAGGCTGACCACACTCACGTTGTCGGCCTGGGCCAGCCGCGTTTCGCTGCTGGCGTTGAGCTTGAGCAGGCGCTGCTTGAGGCCTGCCAGGTTGGCATCGATACGGGGTTTGGCCGCGGGCGCCAGGCGGCTCAGGTCGGCGGCCATCACATCGGCCATGCGCCCCAGGTTGTTGCTCGACAGCCACGGCTGGCTATTGAGCCCATCGGTGCTGCCCGGTTGCAGGGCGATGCCGGGCAGGGCGCCATCCACCGGGCGCGCGGCGTCGATTTCGACGATGCGAATATTGCTGCGCCGGGCCACCGGGTACAGCGGGTCATCCGGCCACAGGGAGCGCACGCCCAGGGTGGCGTCGGCGCCTTGGGCCAGTGTGCTCAGCGCCTGCGCGCCGCGCCCGGTGAAATACGCAGTTTGCCGCGAACCCGGCAAGTTGGCGGGCGCTGCACGTTCAAGCACAACGTCGGTGCCGTTGAGCAGCACCTGTGCCAGGCCATACGTGATGGGCAGCGACGCCAGCACCGTCACCGGTGTGGTTGCCCGGGCCTTGGCCAGCGCCGCGTGGCCGAGGCCCGGGCTGCCGACAATCTGCAGCTTGTTGATGCCGTCGGCGGCGAGCGCCGGGGTGCTGATCACCAGGGTCAGCATCAGTGGTCGAAAAAGCCAATGCATTATCCAAAATTCCCTTTGAGGCTGGGCACCGTGCCGCGTGCGATGGCGGCGAGGGCGAAGGCGATACCGGCAACCAGAATGATCGCGGCACCGGACGGGATGGGCAGGTCGAAGACGATCGGCAGCAGGATGCCGCACAAGGTGCTGACCGTGGCGATCACCACCGACACCCAGAAAAACCCCTTGAGCGACTGGCTCAACAACCGCGCCGCCGCCGCCGGGATCACCAGCAGCGCACCCACCAGGATCGCGCCGATGACCTTGACCGCCGCCACCGTGATCAGCGTCACCAGCACCACAAACAGGTAATCCAGGGCCTTGACCGCTACCCCCCGCACCGCCGCCAGTTGTGGGTTGAAGCTGGCCAGCATGATGCGGTTGTACAGCGGCAAGGCCAGCGCCATCACCAGCGAGCCGACCACCGCCAGCACCAGCAGGTCGTTGCCGTTGACGGTCAGCACCGAACCAAACAGCACGTTCTCCAGGATGTGCACGTTGATCTTGCCCGCCAGAATCAGCAGCAGGCTTGCGCCCAGTGCCAACGACACTGACAGGAACACGCCGATCAAGGTGTCTGGCGCCAGGCCGGTGCGGTTGCGCAAGTAATTGAGCAGGATGCCGAACAGCAGGCAGTAGCCAAACAGGCTGCCATACGGCCCGGTATAGGGTTCGCCGAGCAGAATGCCCACGGCCACGCCGGTCAGTGCGGCATGCCCGACCGCTTCGGAAAAAAACGCAAAGCGTTTCACCACCACCAACGTGCCCAAACCGCCCAGCACCGGGCCAATCAACAGGCCCGCCAGCAGGGCGTTGACCACAAAGCCATAGGCCAGCGCTTGGGGCAAATACCCGGACGAGGCCCACCCCTGGATTATCAGGCGAAATGCTTCATAGCTCATAAGGCCGCGCTCCGGGGATGGGTGGAAAACAGGCTCAGCAGACGGTCCGGCGTGAGCGCCTCTTTGGGCGTGGCATCGAACAGTACGCGGCGGTTCAGGCCGGTGACCCGGTCTGCCAGGCGCCCAACGGCTTCAAGGTCATGTTCGATCCACAGCACGGTGATCCCCGCGCGGCGCCAGTCCACCAGCAACCGCTCGAACACCTGGATCCCCGCTTCATCGAGGGCCGACATCGGTTCATCCAGTACCAGCAACTGTGGTGCCGGGATCAACCCCTGCGCCAGCAGCACCCGCTGGCGTTCACCACCCGACAAGGCGCCCATGCGCCGTTTGCGCTTGTCTTGCATGCCCACCCGCTCAAGCGCCTCGCCGATCGCCGCCGCGTAATGGCGCGACAGCCCCAGAAAGGCTGGCCGCCGTTGGCACATCGCAGCCATGAAATCGTCGACGGTCATCGGCAGGCCGCGGTCGAACTCCAGCGCTTGGGGTACATAACCGATGGTGCCGACAGCCTCTGGCCAGTGCAGCTTCAATTGGCCCTGATGCGGCGTTTGCCCCAGCAAGGTTTTGATCAGCGAGCTTTTACCGCCGCCATTGGGGCCCACCAGTGCATGCACGCTGCCGGGCTGTACCTGGAAACTCACCGCTTCGAGGATCACCGTGCGGCCCAGGGTCAATGAAACATCGCTAAAGTCGAGGGTCGGGCCAACGCAGGCCACGTTCAGGTGCTGCGCCGCCGTCATGCCCCCGACTCCTGAATCGCCCGCACCACCGTGTCGAGGTTGCCGGTCATTTCCACTTCGTACTTTTCAGCGCTGTATTCACCGTAGGAAATATGCGACAGCGGGTACAGCTTCACCCCGGATTCGCGCTGGATGGTGTCAACGTACGTGGAGGGGAAATCCATCTCCGAGAAAATCACTTTCACGTCCAGTGCGCGCAACTCATCGATGGTTTTCTTCAACTGGCTGGGGCTCGGTTCGATGCCGTGCGCGGGCTCGACCACGGCGGTGACTTCCAGGCCGAACTCGCGCAGCAAATAGTCGTAGGCCGCATGCACGGTGGCCACGCGCAGGTCCGGGTTGGGCGCGCGGGTCAATTTGGCCAGGGCGTCGGCGCGCATCTGGCGCAGGCGCTTGCCGTAGGCGCGGGCATTCTGGGTGTAGGTCTTGGCGTTGTCCGGGTCCAGCTTGCCCAGTTCGCGGGCGATGTTGTTGACCTGGGCAATGGACGCACTGATGGACAAGAACGTGTGCGGGTTGACCACCTTGCCCGCGCCACGGGCGGCGTTGCCGGTGGCGGCCAGCAGCGGCACGTTGGCATTGGCTTCGATCACCGGGATGTCCGGGCGCTCACTGGTGGCGATCATGCGGTCGGCAAAATCATCGTGGCCCACGCCGTTGAGCACGATCACATCCAGGGTGCCAATGCGCTTGATGTCTTCGGCGCGTGGCTCGTAGGCATGGGGGTTGAAGCCGGCCGGAATCAGCGGCACCACCTCGGCCTTGTCGCCGACGATATTGGCCACATAGCTGTAATACGGGTGCAGGGTAATGCCGATGCGCAGGCGCTTGGCCGAGTCGGCGCTGGCCAGAGGCGCCAGCAGCAGGGTGAACAGGCCTACCAGCAGCAGGCGTAACAAGGGCGATGACATAGATGAGGCTTCTCTTATTCAGTGACGGTGCTGGCGGGTGACGCCAGCATCGAATTGCGTGACCACTTGCTGCCAGCCCGCAGCGATCAGCGCCGCGTCGGAAAGGTCAGTGGGCGCGGCAAGCGCGTCGCGGCGGTTGAGCCAGACATCCGGTTCGTTGCCGCTGACCCGCATCAGCACCGAGCCGCTGAGGGCGGGCGTCTTGCTCAGCCCCAGGTAGGCCGCGTCCAGCAATTGCCAGCGGTGGTCGCCCCGGCTGACCGAGCTGGCGTCCTGGGCAAAGGGCGCGAAGCCTTCTTCTGCCAGTTGTGCGGGGGAGGGCAGCGCGTGTTGTTCTTGCTGCAACAGCTGGATTTCATCCAGCGTCACCCGCAGGTCAGCGTAGAGGCCTTGCTCGGCAGCGCTTAGGTCGCGGCGGGCGTCCAGTTGATGGCTGGGCACCACCCGCTCTTCCTGGCGTTCACCGTGCAAGGCCACCACGGCGCCTGCCGCGACCAGAATCACCAGGCACAGCAGCAACACGTAGAGGGTTTCGTGCCCGGCACCGGCCGGGCGAACAACCTGGGTATGGGTGGTCATTGGGGCTGGATATCCGCTTGGTCGATCTCGACGACGTGGCCGGGGCCTGCGTCGAACAGCACATAGAACTCGGTGGACGGTTTCTTGAACGTCAGCGTCGAGTCTTCGCCCAGCTTGCCGGGCAGCAGGATGCTTTCGTCGTAGCCGATCACGTCCAGTGTCACGCCGGGCGCGCCGCTGCCATCGGAAAAGCCGCCGGTGCATTTGACTTGATCGCCCGCGACTTCCTTGCATTCACACATCGGGTTGTGGGCCAGGGCGACAGTACTGAAACCGGCGCAGAGGATCAGCGCGCCACAGGCGCGGGTCAGGCGCGACAACGTCATGGTTTGACTCCTTGTTTGTTCAGCCAGGCAATCGTGGCAGGCGAGGCCTGGCTCAACGGGATGGAACCCTGGTGCATCGTGCCGTCCCAGCCTTCCATGGTGATCCACAGTTCGGCGTCCAGCGGGGTGCGCTCAGGGATGGACAGGGCGGCGCCCATGCGATAGGGCGTGCCAAAGAACAGCACCCCGGCGGCCCGCAGGCTGCGGGGCTTGCCGATGCGCAGGTAAGTGGCCTTGACCTGATCGGTGCAGGTGGCGCACAGGGCAGCGTTGAAGAACTTCATCGGGCCCGCCGGGTCGGGGCGTGGGCCTTCATCACGAAACTCGGCGAGTGTCAGGTGCCAGGGCCCGACCTGCACGTCACCGACCACGCGTTCGCCAATACCGGTGTCGCCGCGAAACAGCGCGGCTTCGGAAAAGTACTTGGGCATGAAGCCCAGCGGGATCAGCAGCAGCAGGATATTGATATGGAACCGCCATTTGAGCCACCAGGCCCGCAGCGGCGAGGGGGTGGCTGCACTGATGACCTTGCTCATGGGTGAGCCTCCTCTGCTTCCAACTGCCGGGCCTTGGCCGGGCGGGGCGCTTTGGCGCTGCGCTTGAGGGCGTTGAGGGTGGCCAGCGCCGTGCGTTTGCTCCAGATCAGCAAGCCGCTCAACACCATCAGGCTGAGCACCAGGCCAAAGAAGAACCAGATCAGCTTGACCCAGATCCCGCCAAAGTCGCCGGTGTGCAGCGGGCGCATGGACTCGGTGACGAACTCCAGTTTCGAACGGTCGGCCAGCAGGTGCGAGGCGGCTATTTCACCGTTGTAAGGGTTGATTTCGGCGGTTTGGAACATCAGCGGATACCAGCCGCGCCCCCCGATGCGCAGGTGGCTGTAGGCGGTGCTGGGCAGCAACACAAAACTGGCCTCAAGGCCCGGAATGCGTTGGGTGGCGATGTTGATGGCATCGTCCACGGGGATCATCGGCGCCGGTACGCCGGGGCTCGACAGGGGTACTTTTTCCCGGGCAATCGCCGGGACGATGGGCTCGCTGGAGATGGTGATCTGGTTGTCGCCCAGGATGGCTTGGATCAAAAACCAGGTGCCGGTAATGGAAATGACGGCAATGAACCAGATGGACCAGATGCCGCTCAGCCGGTGGAAGTCGCCCCAGAAAATGCGCGCGCCATGGGTCAGGCGCAGCGTGGGCTTGAAGAACCCTTTCCAGAACCGCTTGTACACCACCAGCCCCGTGACCAGGGAGGCCAGCAGCGGCAGGCCCAGGATCGACACCAAGTACCAGCCCCAACTGTAGCCATTGGTGAACGGCACCAGCCACCACCCGTGCAGTGCGCGGGTGAACCGCTGGAAGTTGAAGGCCGGGCTGATGCCCTGGAGCGCGCCGGTGTAGGGGTTGACGTACACCTCCACGGAGCGCCCGCCGGGGTAGCTGAGGTCGACGGTCAGCGCAAAATGCGATTCATCCGGGCGGGAAATCGACTCGACGATCGCCTGGGGTTCGTCGCGCTTGAGGGCGGCGATCACCTGGTCATAGCTGAGCAGCTCGGCATCGTGCGAAGGCTTGCTGGCCCGGATATCCGGGTTGGCCAGCCAGACAATCTCCTGGCTGACCACCGCCAGGGTGCCGGTCACGCACACGATGAGTACAAAAAACCAGATGGGCAAGGCCAGCCAGCTATGGACGAGAAACCAGAGTTTTGAGCGTGACTTCTTGGACATGTGAAAGCGGATTCTTGATCGGAGGGGGCAATGGAGGCCCGGAAAAGGCCGGTCGTAGCTTTTGCTGACGCGACGGGCTGTATCTAAGTTAAGACGGATGAGAATGAGAAATCCCTAAGGGGCAAATGAAAGAAAATGTTTCAAATTGCCGGGATTGAACACGAAACATGTTCTGAGCCATCACCCGGGCGGGATTGATGGCACCGCCGCGCTGCGTAGGATGGAGGCATACCGTTGAGTGAGCCTAATAATGACGACTGCCAGAACCCTCTACGACAAGCACATCGATTCCCACACCGTGTGCCCCCTGGATGACCAGGGCCATGTCCTGCTTTATATAGACCGCCAGGTGATCAACGAATACACCAGCCCCCAGGCCTTCAGTGGCTTGCGTGAAGCCGGTCGTAACGTGTGGCGCCCGGGCACCGCATTGGCGGTGGTCGACCACGTGAACCCCACCACCCCCCAACGCATAGCGACCATGCCCGACGCGGGCGGTGCGCGGCAGGTGTCGTACCTGGCGGAAAACTGCCGGGATTTCGGCATCGAGTTGCTGGACATCCTCGACAAGCGTCAGGGCATCGAACACGTGATCGCCCCCGAACAGGGCTTCATCCTGCCGGGCATGGTGATTGCCGCCGGTGACAGCCACACCACCACCTACGGCGCGCTGGGCGCGTTCGGCTTTGGCATCGGCACCTCGGAAATCGAACACCTGCTGGCTTCCCAGACCCTGGTCTACAAGCGCCTGAAAACCCTGCGCGTGACCGTTGACGGTGAGCTGGCGCCGGGCCTGACCTCCAAAGACGTGATCATGGCGCTGATCGGCAAGATCGGCGCCTCCGGTGCCACCGGCTATGCCATCGAGTTCTGTGGCTCGACCATCGACGCCTTGAGCGTCGAAGCCCGCATGACCATCTGCAACATGGCGGTGGAAGCGGGCGCGCGCGGCGCGTTCATGGCGCCGGACGAAAAAGTCTTCGCCTACCTCAAAGGCAAGCCCCGCGCACCCCAGGGGGCGCTGTGGGAGCAGGCCCTGGTGGGCTGGCGCCAACTGCACAGCGACGCAGGCGCGGTGTTCGACCTGGAAGTGGCGCTGGACGCAAGCGTGCTGGAGCCCATGGTCACCTGGGGCACCAGCCCCGACCAGGCCGCCCCGATTGGCGCCCGTGTGCCCGACCCGCAAGGCGTCAGTGACTTGATCCTGCGCCAGGACATGCGCCGCGCCCTCAATTACATGGGCCTGGAAGCCGGCATGCCGTTGAGTGAAATCCGCATCAGCCACGCGTTTATCGGCTCCTGCACCAACGCCCGAATCGAAGACCTGCGCGACGCTGCCAGCGTGGTGCGCGGCAAACACGTGGCCGACCACGTACGCGCCATGATCGTGCCCGGCTCCACCGAAGTGCGCGACCAGGCCGAAGCCGAAGGGCTGGCGGCGATCTTTATCGAAGCGGGTTTTGAATGGCGCCAGTCGGGCTGTTCGATGTGCCTGGCCATGAACGATGACGTGCTGGCGCCGGGCGATCGCTGCGCCTCCAGCACCAACCGCAACTTCGAAGGCCGCCAGGGGGCCGGTGCACGCACCCACCTGATGAGCCCGGCCATGGTCGCGGCCGCTGCCATCACCGGCCGCCTCACCGACATTCGCCACTTTGGAGATCGCACATGAGCCAGCAGCCTTTCACCCAAGTCATCGGCAAAGCCGCACCAATGCTGGCGGCCAATATCGACACTGACGTGATCATGCCCAAGCAGTTCCTCAAGGGCATCGACCGCAATGGCCTGGACCGTGGCCTGTTTTTCGACCTGCGCTTTTTGCCGTCGGGCGAGCCCAACCCGGAGTTTGTGTTGAACCAACCGGCCTGGCAGGGGGCGAGCTTCATGGTGGTGGGGCCCAACTTCGGTTGCGGTTCCAGCCGTGAGCATGCGGTGTGGGGCTTGAAGCAGATGGGCATTCGCGCGCTGATCGGCAGCAGTTTTGCCGGGATTTTCTATGACAACTGCCAGCGCAACGGGGTGTTGTTGATCACGCTGGAGGAGGCGGTGGCGCAGCAACTCGGGCAAACCGTCAGCCACCCGGAGCAGGCGCAGATCAGTGTCGATCTGGAAGATCAACAGATTTGCCTGGCGGACGGCCAGGTGATCCCGTTCCAGATCGATACCCTGCGCAAGACCTCGCTGCTACTAGGGCTGGACGCCATCGGCACCACGCTGCAACGCAGCGAGCAGATCAAGGCGTTCGAGCGCCAGCACCTTCAAGCCAACCCCTGGCTCAGCTGATGGGGCGCACCAACGGGGGAGCCCGCTCTCCCGTTGGGCGCTTAGATCGACAAGCCTTTGAAATGCTCCTGCAAAAACTCCACGCAGGCGCGCAACTTGCCGGAATACGCCAGCCGCGTGGGGTACACCGCCCATACATTCGCGCTTTGCGTGTAAGCGTGCAGCACCTGCACCAGCTTGCCTTGCTCCAGCAACGGCTTCACATCCCACAGCGAGCGCAACAACACCCCGCGCCCGTCCAAGGCCCATTGCAAAACGATCTCGCCATTGTTGGATGACAGCGGCCCGCGCACCCGTACGCTCTGCGGCGCGCCGTCGTGTTCCAGGTTCCAGATGCCAAACGCGTTGTCGCGCTCCTTTAGCACCAGGCAGTCGTGCTGCTCCAGCTCGTCCAGGTGCTGCGGTGTGCCGCGCCGCTCAAGGTAGGCGGGGGCGGCGCACAGCACGCGCCGATTGCTCACCAGGCGCCGACCAATGTGCTGGCCGGGGATGTCGTCGCCGACGCGGATTTCCAGGTCGAAACCTTCGCTGACGATGTCCACCACCCGGTCGAACAGGTCCAGGCGGATCTCCAGGTCCGGGTACTGTTCGGCCAACAGCGACAAGGCAGGCGCCACGTGGTTGCGGCCAAAGCCGAAGCTGCTGCTGATGTGCAGGCGCCCGCGCGGGGTGTCGTGGGCATCGGACAGTTCATCGGACAGTTGCTGGAAGTCTTCCAGAATGCGGACGGCCCAGCGTTGCACGCGCTCGCCGTCTTCGGTCAGGGCGATGCGCCGGCTGGTGCGGTGCAGCAGGCGGGTGGCCAGAGTGGTTTCCAGAATCTGGATGCGCTTGCTGACATAGGCCGGGGACAGGCCCAGTTCGTCGGCGGCCGCTGCGAAGCCGGCCTTGCGAATCACGGTCAGGAACACCCGCAGGTCTTCAGGTAGGGGCACGGTATCTTTCTTGTGGTTCATCAGAAACAGGCATGGCGGCATGAGCCGCCAGAATAGCACCGGATGGGCGAGCCATCAGGCCCGCCCGGTGTCGCGGGTCACTCGGCGGTGGGCTTGGCCTGCGCTGCGGCGCGTGCGTGACGGCCGTGCTTGAGGGCGATGGGGGCCATTTTTTCGCGGTCCAGTTCGCCTTCCCAGGCGGCCACCACCAGCGCGGCCACGGCATTGCCGATGATGTTGGTCAGCGAGCGGCATTCAGCCATGAACCGGTCGACCCCCAAAATCAGCACCATCGCCGCCACCGGCACCGTTGGTACTACGGCAAGGCTTGCCGCCAGTGCCACAAAGCCTGCGCCGACCACCGCGCCAGCACCCTTGGAGGTGAGCATGGCCACTGCGAGCAAGGTCAATTGCTGTTCCAGCGGCAGGTGGATATTGGTGGCTTGTGCCAGGAACAGCACCGCCAGGGTCATATAAATGTTGGTGCCGTCCAGGTTAAAGGTGTAGCCGGTGGGCACCACGATGCCCACGACGCCTTTGGACGCGCCCAGGCTCTCCAGCTTTTGAATCAGTTGCGGCAGGGCCGATTCCGACGAACTGGTGCCCAGCACAATCAACAGCTCGGATTTGATGTAGCCCATCAATTTGAAAATGCTGAAGCCTGCATAGCGGGCAATGCTGCCCAGCACCACGGCCACAAAGAAAAACGCCGTGACATAAAAGGTGCCCACCAGCTTGAGCAGAGGCAGCAGCGAACCCACGCCGTATTTGCCGATGGTAAAGGCAATGGCGCCAAACGCACCGATGGGCGCGACGCGGCTGATCATGCCGACGATGCGGAAGAACACCTCGCTGGCCTGGTTGATCATTGCGACCAACGGACGGGCCTTTTCACCGACCATCACCAGCCCCAGGCCGAACAGCACGGAAATGAACAGCACCGGCAGGATCTCGCCTTTGGCCAGGGCGTCAAAAAACGTGCTGGGGATAACGTTCAGCAAAAAGCCGGTAATGCCTTCGCTGTGTTGCGCCTGGCCGACAAAGCCTGCGATGGCCGAACTGTCCAGCGTCTTCACATCAATGTTGAAACCGACACCCGGGTGCAGCACGTGCGCGGCAAGCACGCCAATCACCAGGGCAATGCTGGACACGATCTCGAAGTACAGCAGCGCCTTGCCGCCGACCCGGCCCACCTGTTTCACGTCGTGCATGCTGGTGATGCCGGACACCACCGTGCAGAAGATGATCGGGCCGATGATCATCTTGATCAATTTGATGAAGCCATCGCCCAAGGGTTTGAGATCGATGCCCGTCTGGGGCCATTGGTGGCCGATCAGCACACCCAGCGCGATCGCGATGAGCACCTGTACATACAGGGTTCCCAGCAGTTTTCTGATTGTCATTGTTATTATCTCGAGGCGTTTTTTGGGCATAGAGAACCCGTCGCAGGCGTTTGCAGCCTGCGAGGCGGGTCCGTCAGGTCACGGGTGCAAGGGGCTTAGCGCAGAAAGGTCAGGACTTCGCCAAGCAACAGCTCAGGCACTTCTTCGGCCAGGTAATGGCCAGCCGGCAGGGCATGGCCGCGTACATCGGTGGCGACTTTCTTCCATTCATCAAGTGGCTTGAAGCAGCGGCCCACGGTGCCTTCGGCGCCCCACATCACCAGCAAGGGCAGATTCAGGTGGTTGCCCTTGTCGATATCGGCCCGGTCGTGCTCAAGGTCGATGCCGGCGGCTGCGCGGTAGTCTTCGCAGATACCCGTGGCGGTGCCCGGCAGTTTCAGGCAGCGCAGGTACTCGGCGAAGGCTTCGCTGGTGAAGGGTTTCAACCCGGCGCTGCGGCTGCCCATGACGCTGCGCAGGTACAGCTCGGGGTTGCTTTCGATCAACGCCTCCGGCAGTGGCGCAGGGCGTATCAGGAAAAACCAGTGCCAGTAAGCGCGGGCGAACGCTTCGTCGGTCTGGTTGTACATCGACAGGGTCGGTGCAATGTCCAGCAGCACCATGCGTTGCACGGCCTGCGGGTGGTCCAGCGCCAGGCGATGGGCGACGCGCGCGCCCCGGTCGTGGGCCAGCACCGAGAACGTGTCAAAGCCCAGGGCTTTCATCAGCTCGACACCGTCGCGGGCCATTTCCCGTTTTGAATAATTGGTGTGGTGGTCATTGGCGGCCGGCTTGCTGCTGTCGCCGTAGCCGCGCAGGTCGGCGGCGACCACGGTGAAGTGTTCGGCCAGCTGTTCGGCGACCTTGTGCCAGATCACGTGGGTTTGCGGGTGCCCGTGCAACAGGAGCAGGCCGGGACCCGAGCCACCTTGGCGGTAGCTGATGTCTACGCCGTTGACGTGGCGCTGGTCTTTCTGAAATCCGGCAAACATGGAAATGACTCCTTGTGATGATTGCTTGCATCCTGAAATCCCGGGGCGTCGGGGGCAAGGGGGAAACCGTGGAGGGGTTGTTCATGAAGTGTGTTGAAGGCGCTTGCTAGTGGCGGGCAGCCCCTGAGGTGTTGGTGCGGCAACAGTGACCGAACAGTTTGCTGCGCAACAGTCGCACCTGCCCCCGATACACCTCGGGAAAACCCTGTATTCAGGGGCTTTGGCGCGCAGGCACAGAAGCTGCAATGGCCTTGGCATTTCATTCGCCCGAGAGCGTTGTATGCCTGTACTTCCTGTATCTGCCGATTACCCGATTCACACGCCGCATGCCGAGTTGATCCGCGACGAAGCCCAGGCCCTGGCCGCCGCCCACCGCGTGGCCGCCGTATTGCGCGAGCACGACGCCGAGCGCGATCGCACCCGCCAGGTGCCGGCGCACGTGGTGGACCTGTATTCCAACAGCGGCCTGTGGGGCATCAGTGTGCCGCGCGAGTTTGGCGGGGCGCAGGTGTCTTATGCGGTGTTGGCCCAGGTGATTGCGATTGTCTCGGCGGCCGACCCGTCGTTGGGGCAGATCCCGCAAAACCACTATTGCCTGCTGGAGGACATCCGCCTGCAGGGCACGCCCGAGCAGCAGGCGCATTTTTTTGGCCTGGCCTTGCAAGGGCATCGGTTTGCCAATGCGCTGTCGGAAACCGGCGGTAAGACTGTCCAGGACATTCAGGCGCGCATCCACCGCGAAGGCGATGGTTATGTGGTCAACGGCCGCAAGGGCTATTGCACCGGTTCGCTGTACGCCCATTGGCTGGCCGTGCTGGCGCTGGACGACCAGCAAAATGCGCAGTTGGCATTTGTACCGCGCGGCACGCCGGGGCTGGTGGTGGTGGACGATTGGGACAGCATGGGCCAGCGCACCACGTCCAGTGGCACCGTGCTGGCCGACGACTTGCGCGTACCGGCGTTTAACGTGATTCCTACTCACCAATCCTACGATTCCCCAACGCTGGCCGGGCCTTTCGCACAATTGACCACCGCCGCCATAGACGCCGGCATTGCCCGTGCGGCGCTGCGCGACACTGTGGAGTTCGTACGGCAATTTGCCCGCCCCTGGATCGATGCGGCCGTGGAGAAGGCCAGTGAAGACCCACTGACCATCATTCAGGTGGGCGCCCTCGACATTCGCCTGGAAGCCGCCGAAGCCTTGCTGGACCGCGCCGGTTACGCGCTGGACGCGGCCCGCCCGGCGCCGGATGAAGACAACGTCGCCCATGCCTCCCTGGCGGTGGCCCGGGCCAAGGTGCTGACCACCGAAATCGCCCTCGAAGCCAGCAACAAGCTGTTTGAGCTGGGCGGCACCCGTTCCACCTTGAAAAAACACAACTTCGACCGCCACTGGCGCAATGCCCGGGTGCACACGCTGCACGACCCGGTGCGCTGGAAATACCACGTGGTCGGCAACTGGGTGCTCAACGGCGCCAAACCGCCACGCCACGACTGGTCGTGAGTCATGGCTGAGTGGTTTAAACATCTCTATTGGGCCGACATCGGCCAGGCCTGCCTGGAAACCCTGAGCATGCTGGCGGCTGCGCTGGGGTTCACCGTGTTGTTGGGCCTGCCGCTGGGCGTGGTGCTGTTTCTCACCGGCAAGCGCCAGTTGCACGAAGCGCTGGCGGTGTATCGGGTGCTGTCGGTGGTGGTCAACGTGCTGCGCTCGCTGCCGTTCATCATCTTGCTGATTGTGCTGATCCCGGTGACCACCTTGCTGGTCGGCACCTCGCTGGGCGTGCCCGGCACCATCCCGCCGTTGGTGGTGGGGTGCACGCCGTTCTTTGCGCGGCTGGTGGAAACCGCCCTGCGCGAAGTGGACCGTGGCGTGGTGGAGGCGACCCAGTCGATGGGCGCCACCACCTGGCAGGTGATTCGTCACACCTTGTTGCCGGAGGCCCGGGGCGGGTTGCTGGCGGCGGTGACGGTCACCTCGATTGTGCTGGTGGATTACACCGCGATGGCCGGGGTGATCGGCGGCGGCGGCCTGGGCGACCTGGCCATTCGCTACGGTTACCAGCGGTTCCAGACCGACGTCATGGTGGTCACCGTGGTGCTTTTGCTGGTGCTGGTACAGGCACTGCAAATGACCGGCGACCGTTTGGTGGCGCGTTACAGCCGCCGTTGATTGCGTATAAAAACTGCCTTTGGAGCTCTCATGAAAAAAACCTTGGCCATCCTGGCCGCTGCCTTGTCACTGAATGCCTTTGCCAACGAAACCCTGGTGGTGGGTGCCACCCCGGTGCCCCACGCCGAGATCCTCGAGTTCGTCAAACCGGCGCTGGCCAAAGAGGGGGTGGACCTGCAGATCAAGGTCTTCACCGATTTCATCCAGCCCAACCAGCAACTGGCGCTGAAGAATATCGATGCCAACTATTACCAGTACCGGCCGTTCCTGGACGACTACAACAAAACCCGCAAAACCAACCTGGTGCCGGTGGTGGGGGTGCACATCGAGCCGTTCGGGGCGTATTCGACCAAGATCAAACATATTTCGGAACTCAAGGACGGCGCCTCGGTGTCGATTCCCAATGACCCGGTCAACACCGGCCGGGCGCTGGTGCTGCTGGACGAAGCCGGGCTGATCAAACTCAAGGACCCCAGCAACACCTTGAGTTCGCCGCGGGACATCGTCGACAACCCCAAGCACCTGAAGATCCGCGAGTTGGAGGGGGCGCTGCTGGCCCGTTCGGTGGGGCAGGTGGACCTGGCGTTTGTGTTTGCCAACTACGCGCTGGAGGCGGGGATCGATACCAACAGTGCGTTGATTGTCGAGAAGGGCAAAGACCTGTACGTGGAGTACCTGGTGGCGCGGCCCGACAACATCAACGACCCGGGCATCCAGAAACTGGCCAAGGCGCTGAACTCCGATGAAGTGCGCCAGTTCATCCTGACCCGTTACAAGGGCCAGATCGCGCCGGGCTTCTGATCGATCAAGGTGCTTTTCCCACGCACTGCGTGGGATTGATCCTAGATGGACAGGTGCAACATCCGCTCGCCCTGTACGTTCTCGCCGGGGCGGCGCTTGTTTACCGCCAACTCACCGATCTTGATCAGCCGGGTGCGCGCGACGTTACGGCTCAGGCCCAGCAAGTTGGCGGTGTGCACCTGATTGTAATGGCTGAAACGATAGGCGGCGCGCAGCAGCGCGTCTTCGACTTTTTCATGCAGGGCGCCGGCCTGTTCCTCAAACAGCTTTTGAAAGGCCCGCTCCAACAGGGCTTCGGCGCTGTTGTCGGCGCTGTGCGGGTTGTCGTCCTGGCGTTCGATGCGCAGGTTTGACAGGCGCAGGTTGTCGCGCTCGATCACCCCGTCGCGGCAGATCAGCAGCGTGTGGTGAATCACGTTTTCCAGCTCACGGATATTGCCGGGCCAGCTGTAGCCCTTGAGTTTTTGCTCGGCCTCGCGGCTGATGGTGATCGGCCCGTAGCCCAGGCGCTGGCTGTAGGCCTCGATGAAATGCCGGGTGAGCGGCAGGATGTCGCCGGGGCGCTCGCGCAGCGGGCTCAGTTCCAGGCTGACCACGTTGAGGCGGTAATACAGGTCTTCGCGAAAATGCCCGGCGTTGATGGCTTTTTCCAGCTGCACATTGGTGGCGGCCAGCACGCGCACATCGATGGGAATGCTTTTGCGTGAGCCCAGGCGCACCACTTCGCGCTCCTGCAGTACGCGCAACAATTTGACCTGAATGGCCATGGGCAAATCGCCGATTTCATCCAGGAACAGCGTGCCGCCGTTGGCTTCTTCAAACCAGCCGGCCTTGGCACTGAGGGCGCCGGTGAACGCGCCTTTTTCATGGCCGAACAGCTCGGCCTCCACCAGCGACTCGGAAAACGCCCCGCAGTTCACCGCCACGAACGGCCGGTTGCGCCGGGCGCTGAGGTTGTGGATATGGCGTGCCACCAGCTCTTTACCGGTGCCGGTTTCGCCAATGATCAGCACGCTGGCTTCGCTGGGCGCCACTTGCTGGATATGCGCGAGCAAGGCTTGGGATTTGGGGTCCTCGAATACCTGCGCGGTGGCCCGGATGGAGGTGGCGAGGGCGGGCGAGGGCGGTAAGGTTAAAAGCTGCATGGGCACCTCTTCAGGAATAGAACGTGGGAATCGGCAGGGCCTGGTTCAAGGTCCAGTCCCCCAGTTCGTGGAGTTTGTAGTCCACCGGATCGTGCAAGGTCTGGGTGCGCAGGTTGCGCCAGTGCCGGTCCAGGCGCAGGGAGGCGTGGGTGGCGCGGGCACCGGCGACCTCGAACAGGCGGCTGCACAGCTCCAGGCCGCTGCGGGTGGTGGCGACTTTGGCCGTGGCGATGGCGATGGCCAGTTGGCCGCGCTCATGCTCGGTGAGGCCGGGCCCTTTGGCCCAGGCCTGGTCGAGCAGCGCCCCGGCGCGTTCCACCAGCAGGCGCATGCCTTCCAGGGCCACCCAGAAGTCGCCGTAATGGCTGAGCACATAGGGGTCCTGGCGGATGTCCTGGACCGTGGACTTATGCCAGGGCCGGGTTTCGGTCAGGGTGTAGTGGCGGGCTTCTTCAAAGGCGCCTTCGGCGATCCCGAGAAACATATAGGTAAAGGTCAGTTGGGCGATCAGCGGGCGCAGGCAGGCGAACGGCGTGCTCAGCGGACCGGGGTCCAGCAGCAGTTCGGACTCTTCCACCCGCACCCGTTCAAACGTGGCGCTGCCGCTGTCGGTCTGGCGCTGGCCGATGTTGTTCCAGTCGTTGTGCAGGGTGATACCGCTGCGGCCGCTGGGAATGGCGGCAATCAGCAGCTTGCCCCCGGCGCTTTCGTCCACCGCCGAGGCGATCAGCATTTCGGAGTCGTTGGCGCCGGAGCAGAAGCTTTTTTTGCCAGAAAACTCGCGCCAGCCGCCGAAACCCTTGACCACGGTGCGGGTGTCCAACGGGTTGAGGGCGTTGCCCCAGAACCAGTTCTTGCGTGCGGTTTGCTCAAACCAGGGCTGCCATTGGTCGGGGCGGGAAAACAGACGCACGGTGGCAAGCATCAGGTGATGAAAGCCGAAGACGTGAGCGATGGAGCTGTCGACCTTGGCGAACTCGCGCACGATCTCCAGGGTTTCGCTCCAGCGTGCGCCGAGGCCGCCGTATTGCGTAGGAATACTCAGCGCAAGCAGTCCGCTTTGGCGCAAGGCATCACGTTCGGCCTTGGGTGTGCCGCCGCGCTCGTCGCGCTCCACGGCGGTCAGGGCGAACTCGGCGGCCAACCGCTTGGCCGTTTGCAGGGGGGTGGGCAAGAAGCTGTCGGGTTTGGCTGTCACACGGGGCTCCTCATCAGGCCTTGGCGGGCAAGACGTCGTTGGCGATCATCTCGCCGAACGGTCCGGTGAGGTTGGTCACACCGCGTCCGGCCAGCCTGGCGTAGGGTTCGGGCAGCAGCGGGAACACCAGTTCGGCAAACCGGTAGGCTTCTTCCAGGTGCGGGTAGCCCGAGAAAATAAAGCTCTCGATGCCCAGGTCCGCGTATTCCTTGATGCGCTGCGCGATTTGCTGCGGGTTGCCCACCAGCGCCGTGCCAGCCCCGCCGCGCACCAGGCCCACACCGGCCCACAGGTTGGGCGCGATTTCCAGGTTGTCACGGCGCCCGTCGTGCAAGGCGGCCATGCGGCGCTGGCCTTCGGAGTCAAACCGCGAGAAGGACTTTTGCGCCGCCGCGATGGTGTCGTCACTGATGTGCTCGATCAGCTTGTTGGCGGCCGTCCAGGCGTCTTCTTCGGTTTCTCGCACGATCACGTGCAGGCGGATACCGAATTTCACGGTACGGCCATGGCGGGCGGCGCGCTCACGCACATCGGCAAGTTTTTGGGCGACGGCGGCCGGTGGCTCGCCCCAGGTCAGGTACACGTCCACCTGTTCGGCGGCGAGGTCGTGGGCCGCGTCGGAGGATCCACCGAAATACAGCGGTGGATAAGGTTTTTGTACGGGCGGGTAGAGGGCCTTGGCGTTTTGCACCCGCAAGTGTTTGCCTTCGAAATCTACCGATTCACCCTGCAACACGCGGCGCCAGATTCTGAGGAATTCGTCGGACACTTCGTAGCGTTCGCTGTGATCGAGGAAACTGCCGTCACCGCGGTTTTCGTCCGGGTCGCCGCCGGTCACCACATTGATCAGCAAGCGGCCGTTGGACAATCGGTCCAGCGTGGCTGCCATGCGCGCCGACACGGTGGGCGAGATGATGCCTGGGCGAATCGCCACCAGATAACGCAGGCGTTCGGTCAGTGGCACCAGGGCCGAGGCGATGACCCAGGAATCTTCGCAAGAGCGCCCGGTAGGAATCAGTACCCCGTAATAGCCGAGGCTGTCAGCCGCCTGGGCGACTTGTTTCAAATAATTGAGCGTGACCGGGCGGGCGCCCTGGGTGGTGCCCAGGTAATGACCATCGCCGTGGGTCGGCAGAAACCAGAAAACATCCATGACAGTTCCTTAAGCGATTTTCAGCAGCGAGGCGGGGTGGGCGGTAAACAGCGGCGCGGCGCGTTCTGCGGCAAGGCGAATGCGCGCCTTCAACGGCTCACTGGTGATCTGGTAGTCGGCGAAGTCGGCCTCGGTGGCGTAGATGCCGATGGGCAGGGTCAATGCCTGGAAAAAGCTGAACAGCGGGCGCAGTTGGTGGTCGAGCACCAGGGCGTGACGCTCGCTGCCGCCGGTCGCGGCCAGCAGCACGGGGGTGTCGATCAGGGCATTGAGGTCGACCAGGTCAAACAGGTGCTTGAGCAGCCCCGGGTACGAGCCGCGATACACCGGCGCGGCGACGATCAACAGGTCCGCCTGCTCGATGGCTTGCAACTGGGTTTCAACCGCGGCGGGTAATTCCTGGCGCGCCAGTGCGCCGCCCAAGGGCCGGGCGATGTCGCCCAGTTCGATGAGCGTGGTGTGAACCGGCAGATGGTTACCTAGTTCGGCCAGTATCGCTTGGGTCAACACCAGGGTGCGGGACGGGCGCCAGGTTCCGCCGGAAACGGCGACGACATTCAGGGGGCGGGTCATGAACAGTTCCTTTTTCAACAGTGGCTCAGGACAAGAGCGTTGAACGGGCTTGAGCAAGAGCTGTACCAACGCTTGCAGGCCTTGATGGGTAAGGGCCCTGGGCCAGATGTCGGGAAACGGTGATGTTGTATGCCCGCTGTTTTGTTGAATGGCTGTTGCCTGGCGAACAGTTGCCAGGCCAACAGTTGCGTGGGCGTTGAAACCTGTTATAGAGGGTTGCGTATATTCCGTAAACGAACGTATTTCCATATTTATAGTTCTAGATGGAATATATGAGGGCTGCATCGGACGGCGCGCCAGGGTCGATAGCCACTATTACGGGGGATGATTTTCCCCGGCGGTGGGCCGGGCGTAGCCTGTGTTCATTGCCTTGTGCCCGATTCGCAGGACCTTCGCCATGAACCGCTTTCTTGCCATTTCCTTATTGCTTGCCGCCTCTGTCCTTGCAGGTTGTGCGAATCATCCTTCGCCAGAGCTTCGGCCCTACACGGCGCAGGAAAGCAAAGAGCTGGCGTTGGAGGCTCTGAGCCGTCGAGGCTTGTCGTTTGATGAGTATCAGCAGAAGAAAGCCGAACTGACCGCCCAGCCACACAAGTCGCTTGAGTTTGATCGCGAGGGCGAAATGAATGCCGAACGTAACGTGACACTGCAGGGCCGTCCGAGTTGAGCGGTGCTGCAGTCCACGCAGCCCGGGGCTTGCAGCGAGGAACCCCGGGCTTTTTGTTTGCCATGCTTTTCCCGGACCCTGTTAAGCTCAATTTCAGGAGCGTTCCTACGCACTTTTAAATAAAGTGGTCTTTCTTTAACGGCACGTAATCAGGTAAACCTTTTCCTTTTCTGATCGTTGCCCCTGAGACACCGCTCTCGGGAACATGCTCTGCGAGTCTTTTACGTCATGAATAAACGTCCGCTGTATTTCGACTACGCCGCCACCACGCCGGTGGATGAGCGCGTCATCCAGGTCATGGTCGAGTGCCTGGGTTTCAACGCCAACTTCGGCAACCCCGCCTCCAGCTCCCACGCGTTCGGCCAACAGGCTCGGGCAACGGTCGAGCAGGCGCGTGGCCAGGTGGCGGAATTGGTGGGGGCCCAGCCCGAGCAAATCGTCTGGACCTCCGGCGCTACCGAATCCAACAACCTTGCGATCAAAGGTGTGACCCAGGCGCGTGGGGTGAGCGGCGGGCATATCATCACCAGCCAGATCGAGCACAAGGCCACGCTCGATACCGCGCGCCAGTTGCAGGAAGCCGGGGTGGCCGTGACCTACCTGGTGCCGGACGCCGAGGGTTTGATCAGCGTCCAGGCCGTGAGCGAAGCGCTGCGCGAGGACACGTTTCTGGTGTCGCTGATGCTGGTCAACAATGAGCTGGGCACCCTTAACGATATCCCGGCTATCGGCGCGCGCGTGCGTGAACACGGCGCGCTGTTTCATGTGGACGCGGCGCAGGGCGCGGGCAAGGTCGCGATTGACCTGGTGCAATGGCCGGTCGATCTGATGTCGTTTTCCGCGCACAAGCTGTATGGCCCCAAGGGCATCGGCGCTTTGTACGTCGGCCCGCGCGCGCAGCAAAAAGTGCTGGCGCAGATTCACGGCGGTGGCCATGAGGGCGGCATGCGTTCCGGTACGCTGGCCACCCATCAGATCGCGGGCATGGGCACTGCGTTTGCGCTGGCGGCAGCGTCCTTTGATGAAGAGAAGGCCGTGATTGTCGCGTTGCGTCAGCGCCTGCTGGACCAACTGGGCACGCTTGCTGGCGTGCGCCTGAACGGCAGCGCCACTCAACGCATTCCCCACACTTTGAGCCTGACGTTTGGCGAAGGTGAGTTCAATTCCGCGGCGTTGAGCGCCGGGATCGCCTTTTCGGCCACCTCGGCGTGCAATTCGGCGAGCAACGCGCCGTCCCACGTGCTGCTGGCCTTGGGGCATGACGCGCGCAGCGCTGGCCGCACTATTCGTCTGAGCCTTGGACGTTTTACCACCGAACAGGACATTGATCAGGCCGTCCAGCTGATCAAGGCCGCGCTGGCCAGTGCGCCCGCGTTCTGGGCCATGTGATTACATAACAATATGAGTGGTTTAGCAGGAGACACAATGAGCACGCAGCCTTTGACCCATGGAACGGTTCCCCAGCGCCTGGCGCATACCCGCGAACGGATGAAGCGCGAGGGCATTGATGCCCTGTTGGTGCCGTCGGCCGACCCGCACTTGTCCGAGTACTTGCCGGGTTACTGGCAGGGGCGCCAGTGGTTGTCGGGGTTTCATGGCTCGGTGGGAACGCTGATTGTCACCCCGGATTTCGCCGGTGTGTGGGCCGACAGCCGTTATTGGGAACAGGCCACCAAGGAACTCAAGGGCAGCGGCATCGAGTTGGTGAAACTGCAACCGGGCCAGCCCGGCCCGCTGGAGTGGCTGGCCGAGAATACCCCGCAAGGCGGTGTGGTGGCGGTGGACGGTGCCGTGATGGCGTTGGCCTCGGCACGCACCTTGAGTACCAAACTGTCGGAACGAGGCGCGCGGTTGCGTACCGATATCGACCTGTTGGACGAAGTCTGGCAAGACCGCCCGGCGCTGCCCAATCAACCGATTTATCAACATGTGCCGCCTCAGGCCACGGTCAGCCGTGTTGACAAGCTTGCCGAGCTGCGCACCCGTTTGAAGGAAAAGGGCGCCGACTGGCATTTCATCGCCACCCTGGATGACATCGCCTGGTTGTTCAACCTGCGTGGCGGCGATGTTTCGTTCAACCCGGTGTTTGTGTCCTTTGCCTTGATCAACGCACAGCACGCTACGTTGTTTGTGGCGCTGAGCAAAGTCGATGCGGCGCTGCGTGAGGTGCTGGCCCGTGATGGCGTGACGCTGCGCGATTACAGCGAGGTGGCCGAGGCGTTGCGTGCCGTTCCGGCGGGCGCCAGCGTACAGGTGGACCCTGCGCGGGTGACGGCCGGGTTGCTGGAAAACCTCGAGGCTGGCGTGAAATTGATCGAGGGGCTGAACCCGACCACGCTGGCCAAATCCCGCAAGAGCCTGGCGGACGCCGAACATATTCGCCAGGCCATGGAACAGGACGGCGCCGCCTTGTGCGAGTTTTTCGCGTGGCTGGACAGCGCCCTGGGCCGAGAGCGCATCACCGAGTTGACCATTGATGAACGCCTGACGGCAGCACGGGCTCGTCGGCCGGGTTATGTGTCGTTGAGCTTCAACACCATCGCGGCGTTCAATGGCAACGGCGCGATGCCGCATTACCACGCCACCGAAGAAGAACACGCGCTGATCGAAGGGGACGGCCTGCTGCTGATCGATTCGGGCGGCCAATACCTGGGCGGCACCACCGACATCACGCGCATGGTGCCTATCGGTACGCCGACTGACGAGCAGAAGCACGACTGTACGCGAGTGCTTAAAGGGGTTATCGCGCTGTCTCGCGCGCATTTCCCTAAAGGCATTCTGTCGCCGTTGCTGGACGCCATCGCTCGCGCACCTATCTGGGCGCAAGGCGTGGATTACGGCCACGGCACCGGGCACGGCGTGGGGTACTTCCTGAACGTGCACGAAGGCCCGCAAGTGATTGCGTATCAGGCTGTTGCCGCGCCGCAAACCGCGATGCAGCCGGGCATGATCACCTCGATTGAGCCAGGCACCTACCGGCCGGGCCGCTGGGGCGTGCGTATCGAGAACCTGGTGTTGAACCGTGAGGCTGGCAAGACCGAGTTCGGTGAGTTCCTCAAGTTCGAGACGCTGACCTTGTGCCCGATCGATACCCGTTGCCTCGAGCCTTCGCTGCTCACGGCCGAGGAGCGCCAGTGGTTCAACGATTACCATCACCAAGTGCGTGAACGCTTGAGCCCGCTGCTCAGTGGTGCAGCGCTTGAGTGGTTGCAGGTACGCACCGCTGCTATCTAAAGGCTTGCAGCTGCGGGGCCTGGGCCAACGCCTGGGCCATGTAGTCGACAAAGGCCTTGACCCGGGCGGACTGGCGCCGATTCGGTGCCAGTACCGCATGAATCGGCAAGGCCAATGGGGTGTAGTCGGTCAACAGCGCTAACACCCGGCCAGCTTTCAGGTCGTCGTAGAACAACCACAGGGGCGACAGCGCAATGCCTAGCCCCGCGAGTACCATTTCACGCACGGCTTCGGAGTTATTACTCTGGGCATTGCCTTTGATTCTGACGCTGTGACGCGCTCCGTCCTTTTCGTAAATCCATTGGTTCTGACTGCTCAGCAGGCTGAACAGCAGGCAATTGTGCGCGGCCAGATCGTGGGGTGTCTGCGGCAGGGGGTGGCGGGCAAGGTAGGCGGGGCTGGCGATGGTCACGCGATGGGTGGTGCCGATAGGGCGGGCAATCAGGCCGCTGTCACGCAGCTCGCCAATGCGCAGCGTGACGTCCAGGCCTTCTGCGACCAGGTCCTGAGGGTGGTCGTTGAGTTGCAGGTCGACCTGGACTTGCGGGTACTGCTCCAGAAACCCCGCCAGGCGCGAAGCAATGTGCAGGCGCCCGAAGCTGACCGATGACCCGATGCGTAGGGGGCCCGCCACACTTTCTTTGCCGGATTGGAAGCTGTGTTCTGCAGCGTCCACGGCGGTGAGGATTTGCCTGCAATGGTTGTAGTAACGTTGGCCTTCGTCTGTAAGAGAGAGCTGGCGTGTGCTGCGTGAAATCAGCTTGCCGCCCAGCTCGGACTCCAGTGCACCCAATACTTTGCTGATGGTGGGTTGGGTGGTCTGGAGTTCCCGGGCGACGGCGGAGAAACTGCCGCGTTCTATCACCCGGACGAAAATAGCCATTGCGTTGAGCTTATCCATGAAATTACCGATTCATGCCAAATGGGAATGGTCACTATAGCGATTAGGCGTCTTATCAGCATGGGTTGGCGGGCCGATTATGCTGTTTTCATGAACCGGGATGGCTGAAATGACTGATACAACCCAAATGCGTGCCTTGGTGGTGGATGAAGCGAATGCCCCGTTTCGTCTGACGTTGATTCCCAAACCGGTGCCGGGAGCGGGTGAAGTGCTGGTGAGGATCAAGGCCAGTGGCATGAACCCGCTGGACGCAAAGATTCGCGCAGGCCAGGCGGCACATGCCCGGCAAGCGTTGCCAGCGGTGATTGGGATGGACCTGGCCGGCAAGATTGAAGCCCTGGGTGCTACCGACACCGGGGGCTGGCAGGTCGGCGACGAGGTGTACGCGATGGCGACCGGTATTGGCGGGCTTCAGGGCTCGCTGGCTGAATTTGCCGTAGTCGATGCCCGATTGCTGGCCCGCAAACCCGCGAATTTAAGCATGCGCGAAGCGGCGTCATTGCCATTGGTATTGATTACCGCGTGGGAGGGGTTGGTCGACCGTGCTCGTGTAACGCCGGGGCAACGGGTGTTGGTCCAGGGTGGCGCAGGTGGTGTAGGGCATGTCGCCGTGCAGATCGCACTGGCACATGGCGCTCAGGTGTTCGCTACGGGTTCAAGCCGCCAGCAGGCGCTGATCGAAAGCCTTGGCGCAACGTTTATCGACTATCAGCAGCAGACGGTCGAGGACTATGTGGCGTTGCATACCGGCGGTGAGGGGTTTGATGTGGTGTACGACACAGTGGGGGGCGCGACGCTGGATGCGTCTTTCAAGGCTGCGAAGGTGTATTGCGGGCATGTGGTGAGTTGCCTCGGCTGGGGCCAGCATAGCCTGGCGCCGTTGTCGTTTCGGGGGGCCACTTACTCCGGGGTGTTTACGTTGCTGCCGCTGTTGACGGGCAAGGGGCGCGAGCACCACGGGCAAATTCTCGCCGAGGCCGCGTGGTTGATCGAGAGTGGAAAACTCAAGCCGGTGCTGGATGCCCGTCGGTTTGATTTGGCGTCGGCCGATGCCGCCTACGCAGTTGTGGCAGACGGTGTTCAAGGCCGCCTGGTGATTGAGATCTAGGCCAGTCTCGACGCCAGCGGGGCGGTGTTCAGGCAGTAACTGCCCTCTCTGTAGAGGCGGCAGTTACTTGCAAATGACGATCATGCTGCGGCTGGTATACCCGGCCGGGTTGAGGCCAAACGGGTAATCACCTGGGTCTTCGGCGTTATCGCCCGACTTGGCGATGACTTTGTAACCTTTGGTGCCGCATGAGTTGGCGGCGCTGCTGTAGCACTGGTCCCAGGAAGAGGAAAGGCCCGAGCAATTGATATGCAGGCCTTTTTTCCCGCGTTTTACTTCTGTCTTGGTCGTCGCGGCACAACCAGCGATAGCCACAATGACCATCAGCATCAAAATTCGCTTCATTCCCGTCCTTATATAGCTGCCTCGCCGAAATGGCCGAGGCTGGCCTTGCTCGCTCTCGAGTGTAGCGTTCTTGATGTCCTTATCTGAATTGTCCATGAGTGACGCTAAGTTACGGGCTAAACATGGCCTAATTGAGACGCAAATGCCATAGCTTCGTTAAAACTTGACTCAATCAACCGGTACAAGCGGTTTTGATTCGCTGCGCATGGTGAGGGTGGCGCCAACCGAGGCCAGGATAATGCAGGAGATGGCCAGCCATTGGGCGAGGGACAGGTGCTCGTGAAGAAACAGCAGCCCGGACAGGGCGCCGAAGGCCGGTTCGATGCTCATCAACGTACCAAAGGTACGGGCGGGTAGGCGGGTCAGTGCGACCATTTCCAAGGTGTAGGGCAGGGCGGTAGACAAAATGGCGACCCCGATCGCAATCGGGATCAGCGAGGGCGTGAGCAATGCGGCGCCTGCATGAACGATACCGATAGGGGCCACCAGCAGCGCAGCGATCATGACGCCCAGTGCGGCGGTCTGCACGCCATTGTCGGCGCCGGCTTTTTGGCCAAACACAATATAGAGCGCCCAGCAGGCGCCAGCGCTCAGGGCGTAGGCGACACCGGTGAGGTCGATGCTGCTGCTGGATGCCCCCATGGGTATCAGCAGGAGCAGTCCGATGATGGCCAGGGCTATCCAGAGAAAATCCACGGCCTTTCTTGAGGCATAGATGGCCACCGCCAAGGGGCCGGTGAACTCCAGTGCGACGGCGATTCCGAGGGGGACCGTGCGCAGGGACATATAGAAGAGGAAGTTCATGCCGCCCAGGGCCATTCCGTACACGATGACGGTGCGCAAGGACTTGGCGGTCAGCTGGGCGCGCCATGGGCGCAACAGGAGCAGCATGATCACGCTGGCAAAGATAAGGCGCAGGGTGGTCGTACCTTGCGCCCCGACGACGGGGAACATGCTTTTGGCGAGAGAGGCGCCGGACTGGATCGAGGCCATGGCGATCAGTAGCAGGACGACTGGAAACAGTACCGAGGCCAGGCTACGGGGGGAGGTGGTCATGGGAGGTGTTCTTCTCAGGCTTGTTGAAAGGCAGGCGGCTATGATGCTGAAGTGCTTAGGGTTGAGCAATATATTGCTCAGATTCTTGAGGGGTTGCTCGCTATCCAAAAATTTTGGGCAGGATGGAAATAAAGGGTTGACGGCGAATTATATCTGTCTATAATTCGCCCCACTTCCGGCGCAGACGAAACGGAAAACTCCTTGAGTTTCAACGAGTTAAGTAGGTTTCGA